>NZ_DATGTI010000069.1:0-60616 GCF_035301925.1 Lentibacillus sp.
GAATATGGCGGCAGTGCAGAAGTAGATGTTCAAATCATGTATCCGGGTTTCCATCAGGAAGCGGATGATGAGGTTGTGGAAGTTGCACGAGCTGCAGCCAAATCAATCGGTCGTGAAAGCAATTTGCAAAAAAGTGGCGGCGGCAGTGATGCAAACGTCATTTCAGGTTTAGGCATTCCAACCGTTAATCTGGCTGTCGGTTATGAAGAAATCCATACAACGAATGAGCGGATCCCGGTTGATGAACTAGTGAAAATTACCGAACTTGTGACGGCCATTGTTCAGGAAGCAGCAGACCGGTCATAGCTGCCGGCTGATCTGAATACACGTGCTTGGGAGGCACATCCCGGGCACGTTTGTTTTTGAAATACGTCCCGGTACTGGTGTAAAACATGTTAAAATAACTAATAGAATCATAACTTAAGAGGGGAGGAAAACCCTACATGAATGATGGATTAAACAGGCCAAAAGGATTCGGGGAAATCCTTGATGCTGCCTTTTCGTTATGTAAACAGTACTTTTCGAAATTTTTTCTGATTGTACTCGTTATCATCGGTCCCCTTTATTTACTGCAATCAATGATTTTATTATTGACCGGGACCAGTTTTTTCAGAGAAGCTGCCAGTGGTGATAATTGGTTGAATCAAACGCTGAATAGTTTTGAGGCAACTGCCAATACCACCCTGGCCGAAGACTTGGCAAATATCGGCGTGGGACTTTTATCATTTATTTTCATACCGATTGCTCAAGCAGCCATCCTATTGGCTGTTCAACGTTTAAAAAATCAGGATGAATTTAATGTCGGCAGCGTGATTAAACAGGCTTTTTCAAAATTTTGGCTCATATTGGGCGGGAGTATTATTTTTGAAATCATCTTGTTTGCAATGATTTTTATCCCAACGATTGTCATTACGATTATCGGCATTATGAGTATTGTTGCGGATCCGCTCTCTGGAATAATCGGCATGGTTATTCTGATGCTCGGTGTCGGTTTGACGGCAGCATATTTCCTGACGCGCTGGAGTTTTTATCTCGGTACGGCAGTGTTCGAAAATAATATACCGGGCCTGGCAAGAAGCTGGCATTTAACCCGCCATAACAGCTGGAAAGTATTCGGGATATATATCGTATTTTTCCTTATATTTCTGGCTGTCAGTCTTGCCATTGAATCTATTTTTATCGCATTATTGGGTAACAGTGTTCTCTATTCAATTATTGTGAACCTGGTTACGTTATTGACCACAATGATATTTATGGTCGGTTATGCCATTATTTATTTCGACTTAAAAATCCGGCAGGGCGGAGACGACTTAAAGGAAATGATTGATGACTATCAAAATGCAGACATTGAAAAGTAGTGGAGATGTGTTCTCCCAAGCTGGGTGGTGATGATGATCGCGGCTGTGGATAAAGCAAGGGATCAACTGCAGACAATTTTAGATCAAAACGAATATCAAATCTACTACGAGGATAACCGAAATTTTCTCGAAGTTTGGTGGGACCGTCTGACAAACTGGATTGGCGAGCAATTAGCCAGGTTATTTTCCGGATTGGACCCGTCAAGCGGTTTTGCCGACCTCGTACTGGTTGTCATCATTGCAGCTGTCCTCATTCTCATCGGGATTGTCGTATTCCAGCGTGTCCGTCATGGACGCAGAAACCGCGGTTTTACCACCTATAAGCCACTTAAGTCGTTGAATGAAACAAAATGGACGTTTACAGATCATCTTGAGGCAGCACAGCACCAGGAAGAATCCAAAAATTACACAGATGCTGTACGGCATATGTTCCTGGCACTTATGCTTTATTTTGATGAGCAGGAATGGGTAAGGATGCGGAGTTGGAAAACAAACTGGGAATATTATGCGGAGCTCGAACACGTCAATAAGGAACTTGCCGAATCATTTTATCAGCTCGCATCGGTTTTTGATCAGGTTGTTTATGGTGAACAGGTCCTGATGAAAGATGACTATACCTATTATCATAATGAGGCGATGAAATGGCTTCATGATGAAACCCGGGAAGTTTTCGGTGACGATTGAGGGGGGGACAGCAAGCTTGCAGACATCCATAACGGGCAGAAGAACACTGATTTGGCTGGTTGTTGTGCTTCTGTTATTTATTGGTATCAGTTTCATAGTCGCATCGGATAATCCTGAAACGTTTCCCGACTTTGTTTCGGAGTCCCCTTCGCCTACAGGTGTGAAAGCATTTTATACATATTTGGGTGATCAAAACAGTCCTGTTGAGCGATGGAACCATTCACCTGAATTGTTGACTGCAGAGGACGATAATCAGCTGCTAATTATGGTCGGACCGTCTTTTACCCCTGACACGAGGGGAATGGAAGAATATGTGTCTTTTATGGCATCCGGCAACACGATTTTGCTTTTGAAAACAAACCCGGACGGGATGTTTGATGTGGAAACGGCCCCGGCAGCGGCTGATTCTGGTCATGTAATGAAAGCGAATGGCAATGCGTATGAAGCAGACATTCATTCGACATTTCGCATCAATCCAAAGCCCCAAGATAACGTCTTATTGCATGACAATGCCGGTGCCATAGCGGTGGAAAGGACTTATAAAAAAGGAAAGCTGATAACGGCGGTGGCACCGGAGTGGCTGACGAACAAGCATATTTTAAAGAAAGATCATTTGGAATTGGTTCTTTCGCTCATACAGAAGGGACATACTGGAAGGGGAACCATTTATTTTGACGAATACGTGCATGGATCTGAAAATGCACCGGACATAACGTCTCTTTATCCGGACTGGCTGCTTGTACTGGGACTGCAGGCAATTTTGTTTGCTGGCTTTTGGCTGTGGCATGAGGGGAAACGCTTTGGGCCTGTCATGGTACCAAGGGAAGAATCAGTCCGTTTCAGTGATGAGCGTATCAGGGCCCTGGCGGCATGGTATCAAAGAGGTAACAGATATGCTGATGCATTGCGGGTTCAGACTGATTACTTGAAACGGTTGCTGCAGGAACGTTGGGGAATTCCATATTACAAAGACTGGCCGGATATAGCAGAACAGCTTGAACGAAAAATGACATCTGACCAGAAATTGGACACATTCCTCAATGAACTGACCCATGTATTGAATCAGGAGAATATGAGCAAAAAATCATTCGTGGCATGGTCGAAGAAGATAGATAGGCTTCGAAAAGAGGTGGAGAAAGAATGAGAAACGAACTTTTACGGCTAATGGAAAATTATGAAGAGCGGATTTTCGGACAGTCTATGAATCTGAAACTCTTGTTATCTGCTGTTTTGGCAGATGGTCATGTATTAATCGAAGGTGTACCCGGAACAGGAAAAACCAAGATGGTGCGGACACTGGCGGAATTGCTGAGTGGAACATTTAACCGGATTCAATTCACGCCGGACTTGCTTCCGAGTGATATGACAGGAAGTATGATTTTCAATATGCAGGAAAGTAACTTTCAAACGATAAAAGGCCCGATTTTTTCAAATATCCTTTTGGCAGATGAGATTAACCGGACACCGGCGAAAACACAGGCTGCTTTATTGGAGGCGATGGAAGAAAAACAAGTGACGATTCAGGGGGTGACTTATCCATTATCGGAAGTCTTTTTTGTAGTGGCTACCCAGAATCCGATCGAATTCGAAGGGACCTATCCATTACCCGAAGCCCAGCAAGACCGATTTTTATTGAAGCTGAACATCGATTTCCCTTCATCTGAAGAAGAAACGAATGTATTAAAACAGGTGATGGCAGACGGAAATGCTCAAGCAGCGATAGAGGCGGCAATGGATATGGACACCTTTATAGCCATTCGTCAGGAAGTGGCAGCGATAACATTAAATGATGATATTTTAGATTACATTATGCAGATTGTAAGACGGACAAGAGAGATGGAGGCTGTCCGCTTCGGGGCTAGTACGCGGGCGGCGATTGCCATTGCCAAAGCAGCCAGAAGCTGGGCCTATTTAACAAATCGGGATTATGTCACGCCTGATGATGTTAAAATGGTTACCAAGCCAGCATTAAGGCATCGTCTGCAATTAGCACCGCATATGGAATTGGAGGGAGTGGGCCTGGATGAGGTCATTGAAGAACTTGTGGGATCGATTGCTGTTCCGCGATAGAGGCATTTTCCCGGCAAAACGGCTGCTTGTTTTGTTTCTCATTTTTTCCTTTGGTGTCATTGCCCTGGCCGCTTTTTCATCCGTGTCGTGGTCGTGGATCTTTGTTATGAATGGCTTTCTTTTATTGATCAGTCTGTTGGATTTGGGTTTATCACCGAGGCGAAAAGATCTGACCTTTAAACGTGAGATGCCTGGTGAATTGGAGCGAGGCATGACGTATTCTGTTCAAGTTGAAGCTGTTAATGCTTCGGACAAATCCTGCGCCGTACAACTAATTGATGGGGTGCCACAATCATTCCGGACCTTTTTTCCATTGCAGGGGACGGTTAAAGCGCGGGAAACTGCTGTGTTGTCCTATCAGGTTATCGCTCCGATAAGGGGGGCATATGATTTTGGCAGACTTTATATTCGCTTCAGAAGCACGCTTGGACTATGGCAAAAACAAATGACGCGCAGCTTGAAGCAATCGGTAAAAGTGATGCCTGATTTAACGGAAGTCAAGCAATACCTGGAAAGTCCGCAGCGTTTTTTACTTTATGAAGGTACAAAAATCCGCAGACAGCGTGCTGAAACAGGCGAGTTCGCCCAAATCCGTCATTATGCTGTTGGTGATGATCCGCGAAAAATCAACTGGCGCCAGACAGCCAAACAGCAGGAAATCATGACTAATGAGTACGAACCGGAGCACGGAAAATATGTCACGATCTTAATCGATTGCGGCCGGATGATGGGAGCGGAGCTAAAAAAGGGGAACAGGCTCGAAAAGGCTTTGGAAGCTGCCCTGACAACAGCTGCTGCGGCACTGAAGAACGGTGATTATGTAGCAGTGCTGGCATTTTCCAAAGATATCAAGCGATTTGTGCCACCTGCCACAGGAATGAATCAATTACGGAAGATATTAGAAGCTATCTATAATATCAATGTCGAAGCAAATGAAGCCAATTATTCTGTCGCGATCAATTATGTGTCAGCCGCTCTGAAGAAAAGGAGTCTGATTCTGCTATTCAGTGATGTTCAGGCATTTCTGCATGCGGAAACGGCACTGCAGCATTTAAAGCGGCTGCGGCAACGGCATTTGTTTATGATGATCGGGATTGAAGACGAAGCGCTTCTGAAAACAGCGGGACAGGAACCGGATAGTGCCAAAACAACCATGATTAAGAGCATTGCTCAGCAGCAAATACATATTAACAAATATGAAAAAGCAAACTGGGAGAAACAGGGGCTCTCCATGGTGGAAGCCAAAGAAGAGCACCTGATATCAGCAGCCGTCTCACAGTATATCCGCGTTATGAATGAAGGGCTGCTTTAGCGTTATTTTTCCGCAGCAGCACTTTTCCGCTTGCTAGATAGGAAACAAAAGCGATGAGTGTTAATACGGCAACTGCATATTTTGCTTCCAGTGAAAGGGAAGCAGGGGTTATGAATCCTTCAATGATACCGGCTATGATAAACAATGGAATGGTTCCCAGCAATAACTGGACAGAACGTTTCGCCTGTCTTTTTAATTGAAAGCCGCGTGAATAGGCTCCGGGCGCAAACAGTTTGTAACCCATCAGCAAACCGGCACCGCCTGCTATGAAAATCGCCATCAGTTCAATGACACCATGTGGCACAATATAAGCCCAAAACGCATAGGAACTGCCGTGGTGCCAGTATAAACCGGCTAATGCGCCTACCATAATACCGTTCGATACCATAATATAGACCGTCAGCAGCCCGAATGTGATGCCTCCCGCAAATGCAAGGAAGGCGACTTGTATATTATTCGTCATGATCGAAGCGGACATGAGTGAAGCATCAATGGCATCATGATTGGCCCCAAGTTGTTCGGGGTTGACCGATTGTGCCACTTGTTCCGGCAGCAGTGAATAAAGGTGAAGCGGGTCGTCAAGTACAGAAAGAAATGCTGCGAGTCCACCGGCTGTAAACAGGACCATGGCCACTATGACCGCCTTCCATTGTTCAAGCAGCAGTCCAATAAAGGTTGTACTGAAAAATGTGCGGATTTGCCGGAAACTGGACACCTGATCTTTGTATAATAGATTGTGCGCTTTGGCAACGAGTTCATTCAAATAACCTGTTACATCTTCATTCGGGAAATAAGTTTGACTGTAGGACAGATGTTGTGCCGCTTTTTGGTAAAGCCGGCTGAATTGGTCAATCTCCTTTCCAGTCAGGTTACGTTTATGTTTACCAAGCTTCGATATGGATTGCTCAAGCTGTTTCCAGTCATCACGGTTTTGTTTGATGAAGTGTCTGATGTTCACGGCCGCACCTTCCTTCACAACGTTATATATTTCTTAATCTATTATAAATTGTCCTGACAGTAATTGAAACCATCAGGGGGTCTGACCCCGTCAAAAAGGAGAAAGTGTTGATGAATCAAGAACAAGTCGCTGTTAAAACACCGGAATTTGTTTCCCTGAATTTTAAATTGGCAGGCCTGGGAAGCAGAGCGGGAGCCATGATTATTGATCAGCTTTTGCTGACGTCGTTTAACATTGTGACAATTCTTCTTTTGGTCTTTGTCATTCAGGCTGATTTTACAGCCTTTTTAACCGGTTCAGCACTCCCATTGGCCATTACGATCCTTCTCATATTTATCGTTTATTGGGGTTATTTTTTTGTATGTGAATATTTTTTCGGTGGTCAAACACTTGGCAAAAAGTTACTTGGCATCAGGGTTATTCAGGACAACGGGCATAGCATCACATTACTTTCCAGTTTGATCCGTAATCTGCTGCGTATCATTGATATGCTTCCGACCGCTTATTTTGTAGGGATTGTCATGGTTTTCTTTCATTCCAGACATAAAAGACTGGGAGATATTGTAGCCGGTACCATCGTTGTGCATGAACGGCAACGAAAGAACATAAGAAAATCCGGTTCGGTTGATAAGGCAATCGAGGCGAGAGGTCTTTCCAAAGAAAGTTTATCTGTTGATGACTGGGCGCTTCGTTCATTCGGGATGAAGGAATGGAAATTGCTCAAAACATACAGTGATAGAGTGATGCAATTGGAACAAGCCGAGCGCATACAATTATCGCGAAACCTTTCGACAGCGTTATTACCGAAAATCGGATTGGAACCGAATGATATGACCGATCAGGAAATTGAAGATACATTGCTCGTTTTGTATCTGATTCTTAAAGATGAATGGGCGTTTGAGTTGTGAACTGAAACCTAATGACTTGGCGGAATCATTTAACAGATATGATATAATAGAATAAATTTGTTTAAAGGGATGACTCGCGATGTCACAATGGTATCCAAAAAAAGGCAGAGTCATTTTTCATGTGGACATGAATTCATTTTACGCTTCCGTTGAAATGGCCTATAACCCTGAGCTGAAAGGTAAACCGCTGGCGATTGCCGGCAATCCGGAAGAGCGGAAAGGGATTGTCGTCACAAGCAGCTATGAGGCAAGAGCCAAAGGCGTTAAAACAACGATGCAATTATGGCAGGCGCGGAGGCTATGCCCGGAATTGATCGTATTACGTCCCAATTTTGACCGGTACCGGGCTGCGTCCAAAGAAATGTTTCAAATGCTTGCAGAGATAACCCCATATGTTGAACCCGTTTCGATTGATGAGGGGTATATGGATGTAACCGGCACTGAACAGCACGGCAGCCCGATTGAGATTGCCCAAAACCTGCAGCAGCGGATCAGCCGCGAATTGGATCTTCCTTGCAGCATCGGTATTGCGCCAAATAAATTTTTGGCAAAAATGGCATCAGACATGAAAAAGCCGATGGGCATCACAATTTTACGGAAACGGGATATCAAAGAAAAACTTTGGCCGTTGCCGATTGAAGAGATGTATGGTGTCGGGAACAAAACAGCGGAAAAGCTGCGTGGCATCGATATTAACACGGTTGGTGATTTGGCCAATAGTGACGCTTATCAGCTGAAACAGATTTTTGGCATCAACGGGGAACGGCTGCAAACGCGAGCGAATGGGATTGATATGCGACCGGTTGATCCGGATGCAGTACATGAATTCAAAAGCATCGGCAGTTCTCAAACACTTGCGGAAGATACGACGGACGAAGCAGAAATCCGCAAACTGATGCATGAGCTTGCCGAAAATGTGGAACGACGGATGAAGCGGAAACAGGCGGCAGGGCAGAGTGTACAAATTATGATCAGATACCATGACCGTAAGACAATAACCAGAAGCAAAAAGCTTAATCATTTTATTGAAAATAAAGCAGATATCTTTTATTTTGCCAATGAATTGTTTCAAAACCATTGGAATTTTGAACCGATCCGACTACTCGGCATAACCGTCCAGGATGTTGACGAAAAAAAGAACATTGCCAAGCAGCTGGATTTATTCACTTACGAAGAAGAAGCCGGAAAAGAAAAATTGTATAAAGCGATGGATGAATTGTCACAGAAGTACGGGAAAAATCTTTTTAAACAATTGCGGAATGACGATCGTGAGGAACAGCCCCGGACAAGCTTTCAAAAAGACTTTCTGGATGATTTTAAGCGATAAGCGCTCCTGCCCACCAACTTTAATGAGACAGGAGCGCTGATATTATTTCATCAGCCGTTCGACAACGGATTTGGCCAGTTTTCCGCCGGGATACCTGAACGGGATATCAAATTTGGTGGTTTGTTTTAAGATACTTTTACGATGGGAGAATGTATCAAAGCTATATTTGCCGTGATAGGCGCCCATCCCACTGTTGCCGACACCTCCGAATGGCAAGTGCGGCGTGGCCAGGTGATAGAGCGTATCATTGATGCATCCGCCGCCAAAGGATACGTTAGTCATGACTTGCTGTTGTTTTTTCTCATTTTCGCCAAAATAATAAAGTGCGAGCGGCTTTTCAGTATGTTTCATGGCTGACATGACATCATGAAGTGAGCTGAATGTCATGACAGGGAGAAGTGGTCCGAAAATTTCTTCCTGCATAATCGCGTCATTCCAGGTGGTCGCATCCAGTATGGTCGGTTCAATGGCTAACGTTTCTCTGTTCACATGTCCGCCATGAACGGTATCACCGTCTGTCATAAAGGCATTTAACCGGTCGAAATGTTCTTTGCCGACAATCCGGACATAGTCTTTATTTTGCAGCGGATTTTTGCCGTAAAATGCTTTGATATGTTTCTTCATGGCTTTGATCAGTTTTGGTTTAACCTTTTCGTGCACGTATACATAATCCGGTGCCACACATGTTTGTCCGGCATTTGTAAATTTTCCCCACACAATCCGCTTGGCTGCCAGATCAATTTTTGCATCTTGATCAACGATGGCCGGGCTTTTGCCCCCCAATTCCAGTGTGACCGGTGTTAAGTATTGGCTTGCTTTTTCCATGATAATCCTGCCCACTTTAGTACTGCCGGTGAAAAAGATGTAGTCCCATCGCTGTTCCAACAATTGCTGGCTGATGTCTTTAGCACCTTCCACAACGGTAAAATACGATTCATCAAATGTATTTCGGATCATGTCAGCGAGTATAGCAGAAGTGGATTGTGTAAATTCAGATGGTTTCAATACAACGGTATTCCCGGCAGCAATAGCGCCAATTGCCGGTGCGATGGCCAAATGCAATGGATAATTCCATGGCGCTATAATCAGGGTAACGCCATAAGGCTCCTTCCGTATGAAACTTTTACTCCCTTTATGGGTAACCGGTGTTTCCACTTTTTTTGGTTGCATCCAGTCTTTCAGGTGTTTCAGGGCAAAATTAATTTCGGTGTGCAGAAACCCTAACTCAGTTGTGAATGCTTCATATTCCGATTTGTTCAAGTCATTTTTCAAGGCGTGGTAAAGGTCTTCCTCATATTTTTCCAGCATGTTTTTCATCTTGGACAGCTGCCGCTTTCGAAACTTATAGTCCAATGTTTCGCCGGTGAGGAAAAATTCGCGCTGCCGATTAACAAGTACTTCCATTTCTATCTTCCCCATATAACAAACCTCCTATTTGGAATGAATGGTTACCTGATGAAAGTCATGTGCCAGCTCTGTTTTTGGAAAAATCTCGCGTGCTTCTGTGAGCAGTTTCTGATCGTCACTTTGCTGATAGCGTGATGAAATGTGTGTTAATACAAGTTTTTCGACATTGCTTTCGTCAGCGAGCGTTGCTGCTTGTTTCGTTGTTGAATGAAAATAGGCTTTGGCAAGATCCGCTTTTTCATGGCCGAATGTTGCTTCATGGACCAGTACATCGGAACCTTCAACAAATGTCCGATTGTGATGTGATGCACGTGTATCACCCATGATTGTTATGACGCGGCCTTTTTTATCAGAACCAATAAATTGCTTACGGTGAATGATCTGACCATCGTTTGTCCGGACAACGTCATTTTCTTTGATTTGCTGGTAAATCGGACCAGGCTCGATACCGGCAGCTTTTAGTTTATCGGCGAGAAGTTTTCCAGGCTTATCTTTTTCCGTAATCCGAAACCCATAGCTGGCGATTCCATGATCAAGTTTTTTGCATGAAACGGTAAATTGTGCATCCTCAAATAACTTGCCTTCTGTAAATTCGATAATGGACAGCGGATAGGTGAGGGTGGTCCCGCTGACGGCCAGGCTTGTGTCAATATAGTCCTTAATCCCTTCCGGTCCGTAGATGGTTAAAAGCTCCTCACCCCCTTGAAACGATCGGCTGCTTAACAAGCCGGGCAGTCCGAAAATGTGATCCCCATGCATATGCGTTATGAAAATTTTCGTGATTTTCCGCGGCTTGATGTTCGTGTGCAAAATTTGGTGCTGAGTCGCTTCCCCGCAGTCAAATAGCCAGATACTGTTCTGTTCCTGTAATAATTTCAAAGCGATTGCGGATACATTCCGCTCTTTGGAAGGGACACCGGAACCAGTCCCGAGAAAATTGAGTTCCATTATTTCCAGCCCCGTTCATACTGTTTTGGTGCAGGAAGTGTCTCATCCAGTTCGTCTGCCGCGGCTTTCGGCCAATACGGGTTGCGTAATAGAGACCGGCCGATCAGCACAAGGTCGGCACGGTCATTTTGCAGGATTTCTTCTGCCTGAATTCCTGTCGTAATGAGTCCAACTGCACCGGTGGCAATCGATGTTTCCTGTTTGATTGTTTCACATCGTTTCACCTGATAGCCCGGATATGGTTTGATGGATGCAGGGACAACCCCGCCGGAACTACAGTCAATCAGGTCAATGCCTTGCTGTTTCATTTGTCCGGCAAAATAAAGGATATCGTCGAGTGTGTTGCCGCCATCAGCATATTCATCGGTTGATATACGGACAAAGAGCGGTCCGTCCCATTCGGTTTGGACAACTTCAATGACCTGTGACAAAAAGCGATAGCGATTTTCAGCACTCCCGCCATATTCATCAACACGTTTATTCGTAAGCGGTGACAGAAATTGATTGATTAAATAGCCGTGTGCACCGTGAATCTCAATGATGTCAAAGCCAGCTTCCCTGGCACGTTTTGCCCCGTCTTTAAACGCGTCAATCGTATTGTCGATGTCCGCTGTTGTCATTTCGGTCGGTGTTTTCGATGATTCATTGAAGGGAAGTGCTGAAGGTGCATAGATATCTGAATTAAGCCGCGCTTTTCTTCCGGCGTGTGCAAGCTGAATCCCGGTTTTTGCGCCATAGCTGTGAATCTGTTCATTTAATCGCTTTAATCCGTCGATATGGCCGTCCTCCCAGATACCTAAATCCTCATGGGAAATCCGGCCCTCGGGCACAACAGCTGTTGCTTCGGTCATAACGAGACCCGCCTGACCAATCGCCCGCGAAACATAATGTGTCATATGAAATGGTGTAATCTTTCCGTCTTGTTCCATACAGGAATACATGCACATCGGTGACATGACGATTCGGTTTTTTAGCTGAACGTTATTAAATTCGATTGGTGTAAATAATTTGGTCATCTTGATTCCTCCAATTTTTTTCACTTGTTAAATTGGGTCACGATACTGAATAGCCGTTTTCGGGACATCAGTGAATATCCCATCACATCCCATGGAAAAGGAACGCATCATAGATTTAGGTTTATTGACGGTATACACACGGATTGCCATATTTTCCTGATGACTCCGATCAACAAGCAACTGATTAAGCAGCCGGTATTTAATGTGTATTGCATTAGCACCCAAATCTTTAGCAGCCGATACAAGATTTTTGTAACGCTTTGATATTAATAAGGCGACGCCGATATTCCGGTTCATATGTTTAAGCCTTTTGACACTCTTTGGGTTAAACGTTGACAGTGTCGTACGATGTAATAGGTGATAATGTGCTATTCTGTCATAAACGATATGTTCCAAATGGTTATAATCTATTTTATTATTTTTCAGTTCAATATTTAAATATAATGGCTTATCCTGAATCCATTCAAGAAATTCATCCAATGATATAATCCGGGATCCAATAAATTCGGGAGAGAACCAGGAACCGGCGTCAAGGTCTTTTAATTGGTTGAATGTGTGATTTTTTATGTACCCGGTACCATTCGTCGTCCGATTGATTCGTTCATCATGCATTAAAACCGGAACATGGTCTTTCGTCAGATGGACATCCGTTTCAATGCCATCTGCGCCCTGCTGGTAAGCAAGGGAGAAGGCAGCCATCGTATTTTCCGGTGCATGCTTACTGGTGCCCCGATGTGCAAAAATTTTCGCCTGCAATAGACTCACCTCGGTTTGATTGTGTTTGATTTATCGGGAGAAGTCAATGAATTTGAAAGTACTGTCTTATCAGGCGAAGCAGAGCCTTCAGCAAACTTTGCAGAATATTTTACGTTAAACAGTGCCGAATCCGGCAAACGTCTGGCGCGATAAATCAGAATCTTTTATACTGTAAAAAATGTATGTTTTAAAATAGATGCATCATGCAAAAAGGAGGATCCTATGAAAAATTGGCAGACGAAAGAACAATTAACTGAATTGCTGACATCACTTGTCAATCATCAAAGTATAACCGGAAGCAATGCTGAAATCGCCCTTGTGGAGTATTTGCATCATTTACTGGTACAAAAAACGTATTTTATGGAAAATCCAGATCATTTGAAAGTGCATCCGCTCGAAGATGGACGCAGACTTCTCACCGCATTGGTGAAAGGGAATGATTCGCCGGAAACAGTTATTCTGCTGAGCCATTTCGATGTGGTTGGTGTGGAGGATTACGGCTCACTAAAAAATCTTGCCTTTTATCCTGAGGAATTGACAAAGGAAATGGCATGCATAAAAGAACAGCTGCCGGAAGCAGTGCAAGCTGATATATCTTCAGGTGATTGGCTGTTCGGCCGCGGCACAATGGATATGAAAGCAGGGCTCACCCTACATCTATCTATAATGGAAAAAGCGATGGATGGTGAATTTGCTGGAAACATTCTATTGTTGTCAGTACCTGATGAAGAAGTCAATTCACAGGGGATGATGACGGCGCTGCCTGTTCTGGAGCAGTTAATAAAGGAAGAAAACCTGACGTATAACGCCTGTTTGAATGGAGAGCCAATGTTCAGCAAATATCCCGGCGACGATCATTACTATGTCTATACCGGCTCGATCGGAAAAGTTTTGCCCGGTTTTTACTGCTATGGCAAGGAATCACATGTTGGGGAGCCGTTCGCCGGTGTTAATCCGAATTTAATGACGAGTTTTTTGTCACAGCAGCTTGAACTAAATGAAGCATTTATTGAAAAGGTGGATGATGAAGTGACACCGCCGCCGGTCAGTCTCATGCAGCGTGATTTGAAGGAAGCATATTCGGTTCAGACCCCGAATGCAGCCGTTTCCATGTACAATGTGCTGTATTTGAAGCAGTCTTTCAACGAAATCAATGACAAGCTGCTGGCAGGGGCAAAGGCGGCAGGCCGGAATATCGAACGTTATGTACAGCAAAAATCCGACCATTTTGCCAGTGTTGCTCAAGATTTTACCATGCCGGATTTCCATGTCAATGTCATGATGTATGAGGATTTATATACAGAGGCTGTGAAACGCCATGGGGAGGAGGAAGTGATGCGCCGGCAAAACCTGCTCGTCAGCCAGCGTGACCAGGGGGATCGTGATTTCTCGACCATCCTTGTTCAGGAATTGGCAGCCATGTGCAAGGATTTGGCTCCGATGATTGTATTGTTTTACAGCCCGCCGTTTTATCCGGCCGTTTCATCGTTTGATGATCCGTACATTAAAAATGTGATGGAGAAGGTTAAGAGCTTCACACAAACCCATTATCAGCTAGATTTGACGGTTGCCGAATTTTTCACGGGACTTTCTGACTTAAGTTTTGTCGGTCATGTTTCCGCCAAAAGTAATTTGCAGCAGCTAACGACCAACATGCCATTACAGCATAACGGGTTTTCGTTTCCGGAGGATGTAATGGAGCAGTTAACGATGCCCGTCTTGAACATTGGGCCTTTAGGAAAAGATCCGCACCAGTGGACAGAACGTTTGGAACTGACTTATAGCTTTGACTATCTGCCCTCCATACTCACTGAGGCGATTCACCGTTTGCTTGAGCAGCGGGATGTGACTTTTTCATAAAAAAGGTATATAATGGAGAGGCTTACTGAATCGCGATTCATTTTTGGAGGCTTTAAATCATGAAAGTATTGGACAAAACAATCAGTCAGCTGACCATACCGACACCATTTGCGGTTGGGGATGTGCACGTGTATCTGCTTAAAGGCGATACGTTGTCAATTATCGATGCCGGTGTTAAAACGAATGAAGGATGGGAAGCACTGAAAACACAATTAAATGAATTGGGCTATACACCTAATGATATTGAACAAATCATTTTAACCCATCATCACCCGGATCATATTGGCTTAATTGAGGCGTTTCCCCGTGCAGAAGTGATTGCAGCACACCGGAATGCTAAATTTTATTTAACCCGTGATGAAGCTTTTTTCGCTCAATATGAACAGTTTTTTAAGCAGTTTTTTGCTGATTGCGGCGTGCCGGAAAAGTTAATACCAAGCGCCAGTGAATTGCGCGGGACTTTGCAATTTGCAGGGACAGGGCAGGTGACGGACACGCTGGATGAAGATGACACGCTGCCCGGGCATGGTGACTGGCAGGTCATTGAAACAAAAGGCCATGCACAGAGCCATCTGTCATTTTTCCGTGAAAGTGACGGGGCGTTTATCGGCGGTGATCATCTGCTTCATCATATCTCACCGAATCCGTTACTGGAGCCGCCAATTGGGAATGATGTCCGTCCAAAACCAATGCTGCAATACCGGGCTAATTTAATCAAATGCCAGCCGCTGGGTATTCAAACCGTTTATCCCGGACATGGTGAAATATTTTCGAATGTGAATGATTTAATTCTCGTACGTCTGCAGAAACAGGAACAGCGGGCGGGAAAAGTGTATGAATTTTTACTGGAAAAGGCACAGACGCCGTTTGAGCTTTGCAAGCAGCTTTTTCCAAAACAATATGGAAACCAATTGAACCTGACCATGTCCGAAACAATCGGACAGCTTGATTACCTTGAAGATGAAGGGCTTGTCACCAAAACATTGCAGGACGGTTTTTATGTCTATGAGGCTGCAAAGTAGCCATTAAACTGGAAATCGGCGCTTTTTGCCGATTTCTTTCCTATTCTGGCATCCGAATTCCGGCCTCCGACTTCTATTATGCCTGATGCCCGCCAATTTTGCTGCTCCGTTCGATAGTGATCCCGGCGTCAGTATAACTGGTGGCCCTGAGGATGGCAGTGGATCCGTATTTAGCACGAATGGCATCCATGACGTAGCCAATATCTTTTTTCTTCGGCTTGTCATCAAAAAGATCCAATTGTGTTTCACCATCTTCATACAGGTTATCAAGCGTTACATAGACATGCCGTATATTACTTATGCCATCATAAAATTCATGAAACAGCTGCATGCAAACATGATACACATCCATGGTGATATTGGTCGGCAGTGAAACGGATCGTGACCGGCTGAAACCGCCACCTGTTTCTTTGGCATAGACAATGCCAAGATGGATGGTTTTGCCGGCCTTATTGGCACTTCTCGCCCGCCGGCATGCTTCTTCACACAAATCAAGAATACAAATCGCAACCTCATCCCCGGAGTAGTCACGCAATAACGAGATGCCGTGACCAAATCCCTTTTGTTCTGTTTTGGTGAAGTTGCCGAAAACTGGACTGAGGTCGATCCCCCACGCATGCCAATAGAGCTGTTCGCCCATGATGCCGAATCGTTTGGTTAATTGCTTCAGCGGGAATTTTGCCAGCTGTCCGAGTGTTACAATTCCCATCCGGTTTAAATTGCGCTGCATCCGCCGGCCGATTCCCCAAACGTCCTGCACCGGGAATGGCCATAATTTTTCCTCTACATCTTCATAAGTGCATTCCGCAATACCATGTTTTTTGGCGTGCAGATCCATGACCACTTTAGCCAAAAATTTATTATCGCCGATTCCGATGGAGCAGGTGATGCCGAAGTTTTCCAGAATGTCCCGCTTGATGGCTTTCGCAACCTGCCACCGGCTGCCGAATAATTTTTCCAGTCCGTTGACCGTTACCCAGACTTCATCAACCGAATACTGATGGATCGCTTCTTTCGGGACATATTGGTTAATCAATTTGGTGATTTCCATCGATACTTCCAAATAATCAGCCATATGTGCCGGTGCAATCACAATGTCAGGGTCACCAGGCAGTTCAAAAAAACGGCTCACATTGCTGATGCCATGCTTTTTCTTCAGGGCAGGAGAGGCAGCAAGAACAATGCTTCCCGACCGATTGACATCCCCAACGACTGCCAGCTGGACGGTCATTGGATCAAGTCCCCGCTTGACCGCCTCAACACTCGCATAAAAGGAGCGCATATCAATGCACAGGACATCGTGTCGCGGATAATTGGCATAATCCAAGGCATTCACCTCATTTTGGAACATTTGTTCTATTATTATACGCCTATGATTGAATATTATCAATGGAAATTCATGTCATAGATTGAAAAGCACCTTTCACTCCTATAATCGTATTGGGACAGCAAAAAGGGGCATAAAAAAATTAATTTTTCATGCTCCTAAAAAACTTTCGATTATAGGAGTAAGAAGGGGACTGCCGGACAGGGAAGGGGTATATTATTTGTTCGGGATGCGACGTTTAAAAGCAGCATAATGGCAGTGTGTTTCAAAGCAGATTGTTCGTTTTGGCAATAGCTTTTCGGGTAATATATGTTATACTAAATTAAAGAAAAGAGGTAGGACACCATGGAAGAAAAACTGAATTTAATCCTTGAAAGTTTAGGAGAACTAAAACAGGGACAAACCCGTTTTGAGGAAAGCCTGAATGCATTTGGAGAGAGGCAGGACCGATTCGAGAGAAATCTGAATGCATTTGGAGAGAGGCAGGACCGATTCGAGGGAAGTCTGAATGCATTTGGAGAGCGGCAGGGCCGATTCAGGGAAAGCCTGAATGCATTTGGACAGCGACTTAGTGGAGTAGAACAAAACCAGGAAGCACTTGCGGTTAATCAAAGTCAACTAATGAAAAACCAGGAAGTACTCGCGGTCAATCAAGCTCAATTAATGGAAAGACAAGAACAGATGAAAGAAAATCTGGATCATTTTATTACAGAATCCAGAAGCAATTTCAGACATGTTCAGTCCCAACTGGATGAACATACGGTTTTGTTCAAACTTGTACAAAAAGGATATTAACAAACGTAGCTGAAAGAGAGACAAGGACAGATAGCTCTTCTTGTAACTGTATACTCCGGGAAATCGCCTCAGTACTTTATCTTCTAAGACTTATATTTCCTGAAAAATTACCTTTCCTATAGAAGGAGATCAACTCCATAATCCTGGTTTATGATTCCACACGTTCTTAAAAAGCGGCACAAAAAATTTACTTTTTATGCCACTTGCTTATTGATTAAGGCGGGTACTATCGGTGGTTCGTATATTTTATTGTTTTTGTCATCTTCTGTATTTTCCCGTATGTTTCATCGGTCAATGCCGAACGGTCAATATTGATATTGTCACCAATCTGACTGACGGAACTTGCACCAAATACAGCACTCGCAACGGCAGGATGTTTCAAAATATAGTTTAACGCTAAGCAGTTCAGAGAATCACCGCCAACTATTTTTTTAAGTTCACGGTGGATGGTTTTCAGTTCAGCATACGAATAATCAAGAAAACCATCTTTGCCTTTTTTCTCGATCTGTTCATCTGCACGGTCACTGAGCATGCCTTTTGCCAGCGGCCCCCGCGCCAGAACACTGATATTGTTTTCGTGCAGCAGGTCGAGGATTTCTTCTTCAGGCCGGCGGTCAAGCATGTTATATTGCATCATGACTGCATCAATGTTGGAACGTTTCACATATTCACGGATGACATTCGGACGTATGGAGGAGATGCCGTAAGCTCGGATGACACCCTCTTTTTTCAGGTTTTCAAATGCTTCAATCGACTCATCGATCGGATCATCGATTGTGCCGCCGTGCAGCATGTAAAAATCAATATAGTCAGTACCCAAACGGTGCAGGCTGTCTTTAATACCTTGTTCGATATGTTCTTTGGACGGATCCCAGAACCAGTCCTGCTTGTCTTTATTAAAATGGTTGCCGACTTTTGACGTCAAAATGACTTGATCCCGTTTACCTTTAATCGCTTCACCGACAACCGTTTCATTTTCGCCAAAATCGTACAGGTCTGCCGTATCCAAATGATTGATGCCGGCATCCAGTGCACGCTCAATAATCGCCTTTGCCTTTTGGCTGTCCGTTCCCAGTGACATACAGCCGAGTGTCAGTTCGGAAATGTATAAATCCGATTGCCCAAGCTGGTTCTTTTTCATCAGTATCAGCCTCCAATATGATTCATCTATTTTTATTGTAAGAAAAAAGCAGCAGTCAATACAACTATTTAAGATATGATAGAATAAAGTGAAACGCCATTAGTGGAACGTTTTTTCCCACTGAAGAAAAGGAGCGAATGCTAAGTTCGCAGCAACAATCGCCAACGCCTTTGTGGCCTGCATCATACAGCCCGAACAGAATCGGGCATTTAGGGACAGTTAGCCGCCGTATTCCGGCGGGTTACTGTCCATTAGATGCGGGACAAATAATAACCGGGCAAAAAGGATGATGACCGATGAAAAAATTTGAAGAAAAAACCATTCATACGGAAACTATATATGATGGAAAGGTCGTAAAACTCCAAGTGGATGATGTGAGGCTGCCGGACGGAAATACTTCCAAACGGGAACTGATTAAACATGCCGGAGCAGTCGGGATCATTCCGATCACAAAAGACAACAAAATCGTGTTTGTTGAGCAGTATCGCAAACCACTGGAAAAATCACTGGTGGAAATTCCGGCCGGGAAACTGGAAGACGGGGAGGAACCCGAAATGACCGTCCTGCGCGAACTGGAGGAGGAGACAGGGTATGCGGCAAGTTCGCCGACATTCGTCACGTCATTTTACACATCACCGGGATTTGCCGATGAAATCATGTACTTGTATATGGCAGAAGATGTGGAACCGATTGAGAATCCTGCTGCAGGTGATGATGATGAGTTTATCGAATTGCTTGAGCTGACGCTTGAAGAAGCGAAACAATGCATGAAGGAACAACGGATCCATGATGCGAAAACAAACTATGCCATCATGTATTTAGAGTCACTTGAAAGGATGTAGGCAATGCTAAAATCATTTTTTGCAGATATGCACATTCATATTGGCCGGGATATGTACAACCACCCGGTTAAAATCACCGGTGCCAAAACATTAACACTGACTAATGTCCTGAAAGAAGCAAGCCGCCATAAAGGCATTCATATGGTCGGCGTGATTGACAGCCATGCACCTGCCGTCCAGCAGGAAATCAAAGAACTTATGAAAACAGGCTATGCCTATGAGCTGGCGGACGGTGGTATCCGCTTTGAAAATGCCACGCTAATACTTGGAGCGGAAATTGAAGTGTATGATGAAAATTGCCGTGGTCCCATTCATGTCCTTTGCTTTCTCCCGACGCTGGAAAAAATGGAAAAGTTTTCGGAATGGCTGACGACTAAAATGAAAAATATCACATTGAGCTCCCAGCGGTATTACGGAACGGCAAAAAAGCTGCAGTATAAAGTGAAAGAACTATCCGGTCTGTTTATTCCTGCGCATGTGTTCACACCGTTTAAAAGCATGTATGGCAAAGGCGTGCACCAATCGTTAAGGGAAGTATTTGATCCGGATCTGATCGACGCCATAGAACTGGGGCTCAGCTCAGATACGGCAATGGCGGACCAAATAGAGGAATTGCATGATTTTACATTTTTATCGAATTCCGACGCACATTCGCTTCCGAAGATCGCCAGAGAATATCAGCAATTGATCATGGAAGAGCCTTCGTTTAAAGAATTCAACTGGGCACTGCACAATGTCAATGGCCGGCAGATAACACGAAACTTTGGCATGAATCCTCATCTTGGCAAATATTACACAACTGTTTGCAGTCAGTGCCTTGAGCCGCTGTCTTCTGAAGCCGGCAAATGCCATAACTGCGGATCAACCAAAATTGTCAAAGGCGTGTTTGACCGGATTCAGGAGCTGACAAGCGCTAATACGGAAAAACGAGACCGGCCGCCTTATTTATACCAGGTTCCACTGGAATATTTACCGAAGCTAGGACCCAAAACATTCAAGAAACTGCTGGAACATTTTCAGACGGAAATGAATGTGATCCATTACGTGTCATTTGATGAATTGAAAAAAGTTGTACCTGAAAAACTAGCAACTTCCATTATTCATATGAGAGAGGGTAAGTTATCAATCAAAGCCGGTGGCGGCGGGAAATATGGTGCTGTCACAATGACCTGAACTCAATTGTCAAAAATATATTGGTATTTTTACAAGGAATTCTTCATAGTTTCTATCAGAGGCCATTCAAATACAAGCTGTTTGAAACGACACTCAAGTGATGGAGGATTCCGATGTATAATAAACGTACACTATTAATTGATCATGTAAGAGAGCACGCTACAATTTATATTTTCATGATGATTCTTTTCCTGACCGGCGTTATTTTTGGTGCAATCATTGTTAACAGCATGAATTTCGTTCAAAAGCAGGATTTATTCTTTTACCTTGAACGCTTCTTTGGCGACATTTCAAAAGAAGATCAAGTGAGCAGCAATGAAATCTTGAAGAGCAGCTTTTTATATCATGTGAAATATCTTTTTATCTTGTTTATTTTGGGGCTTTCAGTGATCGGTCTCCCGGTTGCATGGATTTTACTGTTTTTAAAGGGGCTCGTTGTTGGTTTTTCTGTCGGCTTCATGGTCAATCAGCTCGGGGCCAATGGACTTTTCTTGGCCTCACTGTCGATTGCACCGCAGAATCTGCTGGTCATTCCCATTTATATCATAGCTGGCAGCTTATCCATGATTTTCTCAATGATATTATTAAGAAAGCTTTTTTCATGGCGTATTTCCCAGCCGGTACTTCAGCCATTTGGAAAATATGCAGCGGTTTTCGCTTCATTAATGGTATTTTCCCTTGCTGCAGCAGCATTGGAAGCATATGTGGCAAATGGCGCAATGGAAATGTTTATAAAATCCCTTTATCATGAGTAATAAATGTTATATAATAATTATTATAAATAACAAATTATAATTATTTCATTTTGACATCATTCATTTGTCCGCATATAATGAAGTTGGGGATAATAGGGAGGAGACTTGCCATGGAACATCGAATCGAACGGATAAAAAAACAACTCCATGCTCAGAGCTATAAGCTTACTCCACAACGGGAAGCCACACTAAGGGTACTGCTGGAACGTGAAGAAGATCATCTGAGTGCTGAAGATGTATACTTGCTGGTAAAAGAGAAAGCACCCGAAATTGGTCTCGCTACTGTCTATCGCACATTGGAATTACTGTCAGAACTGAAAATTGTTGATAAAATTAATTTTGGTGACGGTGTTTCACGCTATGATTTGCGCAAAGAGGGAGCTGAACATTTTCATCATCACCTTGTTTGTATCGAATGTGGTTCTGTAGAAGAAATAGTGGATGATCTCCTGGGGGACGTTGAAAAAATAGTCGAGAAGGATTTCAGCTTTCAGGTGGAAGACCATCGATTGACTTTCCATGGAATTTGTAAACAATGCCAGGAAACGGCAGTTCAGTCAGCTAAATAATAGAATATATGAGTCGTGGGATGCCTTTTTTCTTAATCGGGAAAAAAGGTTTTAATTTTGTGGTCATAATTTACATTTATAAGGAAATAAGGTATTTTGGTGATAGAATGATAGCGTTAAGGGCACTAATAGTACCATGTATATTATCGGCCTTTCTGGGCATATCTTGACTAGTAATGAGTGTTAAGAAGTTTCCGGCAGATATGCGAAAGAGGTGAAAATGAATGGTACAGTTGTTGCGGGATGCCTTAAAAGTGTTTATTCTTTTTATAGGGTGTACATGCCTGTTTTACGCTGGTTTACGGTATATGCATGCAGAATACGAGCAATTTCACCGGTACGACCCGCCGGAAGGGCCGTCTGTAAAAGTTTTTGAGACTGATGATGGAAGCGTCATTGATCGGCTCAACTTATTTTTTCGTTTAGGGGAGTAATGATTATGCTTAAGCCCGCTTTTGACGAATTTGTCCACTATTTGATTGTGGAACGGGGCGTAACGGATAATACATTAAAATCATATCAGAGAGATTTGAAAAATTATATACATTATCTGGACAAGGTGAGCCGGAAATCAGTATGGAACGCAATAGGACGAGCTGATATTACAGGGTATCTTTACAAGCTTAAGGAAGATGGCAAATCACCTGCAACGCTCGCCCGGAACATTTCCTCCATCAGGTCATTCCATCAATTCCTGATTCGGGAACAGCTTGTCGATCATGATGCCAGCATACATATTGAAACACCGAAAAAAGAACGAAAATTGCCCGCTACCTTATCATCACGGGATGTCGAAGCTTTATTGACCATTGACGGCAATACCCCTTTAAAGATCCGCAACAAAGCAATGCTTGAATTGATGTATGCTACAGGACTAAGGGTGTCAGAATTAATAGCCCTGAAAGTAAGCGATCTTCATTTGACAATGGGATTTGTTCGCTGTATGGGAAAAGGATCGAAAGAAAGGATTGTTCCGCTTGGCAATGTGGCCGGAAAAGCGGTCGATGATTATTTGCAGCGTGCCAGAGGGAGGCTCGTGAAACGGGGGCAGGATCAAAATGCTCTTTTTGTGAATCAGCACGGCAGACCACTGTCCCGTCAAGGCTTTTGGAAAATATTAAAAGGGATTGCACGGGAAGCCGGCATCAAGAAAACCATTACGCCACATACGCTTAGACATTCATTCGCTACACATCTGCTGGAAAATGGAGCAGATTTGCGATCCGTTCAGGAAATGCTCGGTCATGCCGATATTTCTACAACACAAATTTATACACATATCACAAAAGCTAGATTAAAAGATATTTATCAATCATTTCATCCGCGAGCCTGATTTAACCTTATACAATGTTGTTATCGGGTAAAATGAATGAATGTTGATTTTGTAATTAATGTTGTCAGACATCTTACAACTATAATAAGTCAGGATATGATTAAGTAAAACAGGGAAAAACAGCTATAGGAGGTATTTAATGATGCATTTTAAACGCGTATTTTTAATTGTCATGGATTCCGTTGGGATTGGAGAGGCCCCGGATGCCAAAGCATTTAATGACGAAGGTGCCGATACATTGGGGCATATTGCAGCCCGGATGAACGGCCTGAACATGCCGAATATGGCAAAATTAGGGCTGAGTAATATCAGAAAAATAAAAGGAATTGAAAAAGCTGCATCACCAATGGCGCATTACACTAAAATGCAGGAAGCGTCCAATGGCAAAGATACAATGACAGGCCACTGGGAGATTATGGGCTTGAATATCCAGCAGCCATTCCGCACATTTCCGGATGGTTTTCCGGATGAGCTGATTGCTGACTTAGAATCCAAAACAGGCAGAAAGGTCATCGGCAATAAACCGGCATCAGGTACTGCCATCATTGAAGAACTGGGTAAAGAACATATGGATCAAGGAGCACTGATTGTTTATACATCTGCTGATTCTGTCCTGCAGATTGCTGCTCATGAAGATATTGTTCCACTGGAAGAACTGTACAATATATGTGAAATCGCCCGTGAGCTGACCCTTGATGAAAAATATATGGTCGGTCGTGTCATCGCACGCCCGTTTGTTGGTGAGCCAGGTGCATTTCAGCGGACGGCCAACCGGCACGACTACGCACTGAAGCCATTTGGCCGGACCGTCATGAATGAACTCGAAGATGCCGATTATGATGTGATAGCACTTGGTAAAATATCCGATATTTACGATGGTGAAGGTGTAACCGAAGCAATCCGTACCGCTGATAACGATGATGGCATGACAAAACTGGTTGATTCGATGGCCAAAGACTTTACGGGGTTAAACTTTTTGAATTTGGTTGATTTTGATGCCAAGTACGGCCACAGACGTGACCCTGAAGGCTATGGCAAAGCACTTGAAGCGTTTGATGCAAGATTGCCGGAAGTAATGAATCGCCTGAAAGAAGACGATTTGCTCGTTATAACAGCTGACCATGGAAACGATCCGATCCACCATGGAACTGACCATACACGTGAATATGTGCCATTGCTTGTCTATCATACAAATATGGATAAAGGAAAAGAGCTCCCATTAAGAGAAACGTTTGCTGATATTGGGGCAACGGTCGCTGATAATTTCAAGATTAAAATGCCGGAACACGGAACAAGCTTTTTGGATGATATCAAATAAGGGGTGGATACCATGAATCAGACCGCCATTAAAGAAGCAGCTGCATATATCAGTGGAAAAATGGCAAATGCACCTGTCATTGGGCTCATTTTAGGGTCAGGACTCGGTGTTTTGGCAGAAGAGATTAAAAATCCGATTACATTTTCCTACAAGGACATACCTCATTTCCCGGAATCAACTGTATCCGGTCACAAAGGCCAGCTTGTCACAGGTATGCTGGAAGGGAAACAGGTTGTCGCCATGCAGGGGCGTTTTCATTATTATGAAGGCTATTCAATGCAGCAAGTGACGTTCCCTGTCCGGGTGATGAAAGAATTGGGGATTGATTCAATCATTATCACCAATGCAGCCGGTGGTATCAATAAGGCGTTTAATCCTGGTGACTTAATGCTGATTACAGATCATATCAATAATATGGGTGACAATCCGCTGCTTGGCCCGAATGATGCAGCCCTTGGTGAACGCTTTCCGGATATGTCACAGGTATATGATGAAGTTTATTTGCAACACGCAAAAGACTGTGCGTCAAAATTAGGAATAACGGTTCAGGAAGGTGTCTATGTGGCCAATACAGGTCCGACATATGAAACACCAGCAGAAATTAACATGCTCAGAACCTTGGGCGGAGACGCAGTCGGGATGTCGACTGTGCCTGAAGTGATTGTGTCAGGACATGCGGGCCTTCGGGTGCTGGGTATCTCCTGCATTTCCAATATGGCTGCAGGTATTCTTGACCAGCCGCTGACACATGAAGAAGTGATTGAGACAACGAAACAGGTGCGTGAAGACTTTCTCACATTTGTTAAAGAAATCATCCGCACACTGCCAAATTAATCAATAAAGGTGATACTATGCGAATGTATGATATCATTGAAAAAAAACGTGATGGCCATAAACTGTCAAAGGAAGAAATCCGTTTTTTTGTCGATGGCTATACAAACGGAAGTATTCCTGACTACCAAGTCAGTGCACTTCTGATGGCTATATTTTTCCGTGATATGACTGAGGAAGAACGAGCAGAATTGACAACTGCGATGGTAGAGTCCGGTGACCAGATTGATCTTTCCGCCATTTCCGGTATAAAGGTGGACAAACATTCGACCGGCGGGGTTGGCGATACGACAACCTTAATATTGGCCCCGCTGGTTGCATCGGCCGGGGCTCCTGTTGCTAAGATGAGTGGACGGGGACTGGGGCATACCGGCGGCACAATTGATAAGCTGGAGGCAGTCCCGGGATTCAATGCGGAAATTGCCAGTGATGCATTTATCAATCTGGTTAATCAAAACAAGGTAGCTGTTGTCGGCCAGACCGGGAATCTGACGCCTGCCGATAAAAAGCTTTACGGTCTGCGGGATGTCACGGCAACGGTAAATTCAATCCCCTTGATCGCCAGCTCGATTATGAGCAAGAAAATCGCTTCAGGTACAGATGCCATTGTGTTGGATGTCAAAACCGGTGCCGGTGCATTTATGAAGGAACTCGACGATGCCAGGGACTTGGCCCGGGCGATGGTATCGATTGGCAACCGTGTTGGCAGACAAACGACGGCAATCATTTCTGACATGAGCCAGCCGCTGGGAAATGCTGTCGGCAACGCCCTGGAAGTCAAAGAGGCAATTGAAACATTGCAGGGGCGCGGACCGGAAGATTTAACAGAATTATGCCTTGAACTGGGCAGTCATATGATGGTATTGGCCAACAAGGCAGACACACTTGATAGTGCAAGGGAGCATCTGACTGAAAATCTGAACAACGGCAAGGCAATCGAACAATTTAAATTGTTTCTTGAGTCTCAGGGCGGCGATTCACGCGTTGCTGATGATCCGGGATTATTGCCGCAAGCATCGCAAACGATTGAATTACCCGCTAAAAAGTCTGGAACCATTTCCGAAATCGTCGCCGATGATATTGGAACAGCTGCCATGATGCTTGGTGCAGGAAGGGCGACAAAAGATTCCGCTATTGACCTGTCAGTCGGAATCGTACTGAATAAAAAAGTCGGTGATTTTGTCAACAAAGGTGAATCTCTTTTGAGCATTCATGCAAACACCACAGCCGTGGACGATGTGAAGGAAAAATTGTATGCTAGCATTAACATAACGGATGAAGCTGTTGCAAAACCTCCGCTTATCTATGAGAACGTTCAAAATGAATAATTTTAATGGCTAAAACGCATACTGGTTACAGTATGCGTTTTATTGTATAAGAACACGTTCTGATGGTAATCCTAAAATTATATTGAATGTTGGAGGTTGGACAATGAAAAGGTTTGTGTTTTTGACGAGCATTATATTTTCCATTCTGTTCATGCCATTCACGGTTTTCGGTGAGGAGAGTGAAGAGGACGATCAAGAACCGAATTTGGCTCCGGATACTCAATCAGCTATTTTGATTGAACGTGACACCGGTCAAATGCTGTTCGATAAAAACGCACATGAGAAGCTGCCACCTGCCAGTATGACAAAAGTTATGACTCTACTACTGATAATGGAAGCGCTTGATGAGGGAAAACTTGATAAGGACGAAACAATCAGGGTCAGTGAGCGTGCTGCATCTATGGGGGGTTCGCAAGTATTTCTTGAAGCCGGTGAGGAAATGAGTGTCAATGACCTTCTGAAAGGTGTGGCAATCGCCTCAGGTAATGATGCAAGTGTTGCCTTGGCAGAAAGAATAGCCGGCAGTGAAAAGGCATTTGTAGAACAGATGAATAAAAAAGCAGAAGCATTGGGACTGGAAAATACACAGTTTCAGAATTCCACCGGATTGCCGGCTGAGGACCATTACAGCACTGCCCATGATATGGCAATTATGGCCAAAGAATTATTAAAATATGAATCCATAACCGATTACACATCGATTTATGAAGATTATTTACGAAAAGGTGAGGAAGACGAATTCTGGCTCGTGAATACAAATAAACTTGTTAAGTTTTATCCGGGAGTTGACGGGTTGAAAACTGGTTATACGAATGAGGCAAAATATTGTTTAACAGCTACAGCAGAAAAAAATGGTATGCGTATGATTGCAGTTGTCATGGGTGCCGACACCACCAAGGAACGGAATGCATCTATCTCCGGTATGCTTGATTATGCATTCAACCATTATGAAACGAAAAATTTATACAAGAAAGGGCAGACCATTACGACACTGGACCTACTGAAGGCGGAAGACGCGTCCGTTGATGTGGTGGCATCTGAATCAATCAGTACCATCCACCGGAAAGGCGAGGATGATAAAAACGTGAAAGCATCGGTAAGCCTGAATTCTGACATCACACTGCCAATCAATAAAGGCGATCAGGTTGGTGAACTAATTGTCAAACACAACGGTCAGACACTCTCAAAAACACCATTGATTGTTGATCATGATGTCAACAAAGCATCGTATCTGACGTTACTGAAACGCACGATGCAAAATATGGTGAAATAACAGAAACATCGACGAATTACTTCTTCTTTTGTCGGGAAGCAGGAATTGGCCCAAGTTATAACGAAACAGTACTCAGAACGAAAATGTGGGGAGGAAATGAAATGAGTCTGTCAACTGCATTTGACGTCAAAGAGGATGTCCTGGTCGTCAGAATGTCCGGGGAAATTGATCACCATGAAGCGGAAGTATTACGGAATGAATGGAAAGAAATGATGTATACAAACGCCATTAAACATGTTGTGCTGAACCTTGAATCGGTGACATTCATGGACAGTTCAGGACTTGGTGTTGTTCTTGGCAGATACAAAGAAGTACTGCAGCTGGGAGGGGAGATGGTTGTATGTTCCGTTTCGCCACCGGTCAGAAGGTTGTTTGAAATGTCCGGTTTGTTTAAGATTGTGAGGCTGGAGGAGAACGAGGAACACGCGTTATTAACGTTGGGGGTGGCATCATGAAAAATGAAATGTATGTCAAGTTTGCGAGTGTAAGCGAAAATGAATCGTTTGCCAGGGTGACAGTTGCTTCGTTTGTGGCACAGCTGGACCCGACCATGGACGAACTGACCGAAATTAAAACCGTCGTTTCTGAAGCCGTAACGAATGCCATTATTCATGGGTACAATAATGAACCGGGCCACTATGTTTCGATATCCTGTGTACTGCATGAAGATGAAGTTGAACTGACTATCAAGGATGACGGTGTTGGCATCGGTGATGTAGACGAGGCAAGACAGCCACTTTATACATCAAAGCCTGAATTGGAAAGATCTGGGATGGGCTTTACGATTATCGAGAATTTTATGGATGTACTGGAGATCATATCTTCACCTGAAAATGGTACAACCGTTCATATGACAAAACAACTTTCAAAAAAAACGGTTACTGAATAGGGATGCCTATGGATGTAAATGTTAGCCATAGAAACCTGCAGGAATCGTTAAATGACGAACAGGTGAAGGCATATATCCAAAAAAGCCAGCAGGGAGATAAACAGGCAAGGGATATACTTGTTGAGAGTAACGTCAGACTGGTATGGTCGGTTGTACAGCGGTTTATCAATCGCGGATATGATCCAGATGACTTGTTTCAAATAGGCAGTATTGGACTGATTAAAGCAATTGATAAATTTGACTTATCATATGATGTCAAGTTTTCTACGTATGCCGTTCCGATGATCATCGGTGAGATACAGCGTTTCATTCGGGATGATGGCAGTGTCAAGGTGAGTCGTTCCTTAAAGGAAACCGGCAACAAAATACGTAAAAAACGTGAGGAAATGACAAAACGGCTGGGAAGGACGCCAACGGTTCTTGAAATTGCCGAAGCTCTTCATATCACTTCAGAAGAAGTCGTACACGCGGAGGAAGCTGCCAAATCACCACATTCCATTCATGAAACGGTCTTTGAAAACGACGGTGACCCGATTACGTTATTGGATCAGATTGCCGATGATGATACCAAATGGTTTGATAAACTGACGTTGCAGGAAGCAATCAGACGGCTGAATGAACGGGAACGGTTGATTTTGTATTTACGGTATTATAAAGACCGGACACAATCCGAAGTAGCCGATAGACTTGGCATTTCTCAAGTACAGGTATCAAGGCTCGAGAAAAAGATATTAAAGGAAATGAAAGTGAATATGAATCCATGACTAAAGGCTGTTCTGATTAAATCGGAACAGCCTCTTCTGGTCACTTTAATCTCCAGTATTGTTGACTTTCATGGCATCACCTTTTTGATGTTCGCTAATGACTTCTGCAAGGACTTCAGAAGTATTTTTGAGTTCCTCCCGGGTATTATCAACACCGCCAAATTCAATAAGGATTGACTGTGCCGAAATATCCTGGTTATAGATACCATTTCCTTCTGATTTATCTTTTTCATATATGCCTTTACTGAGCCCGGGATATTTGTTTTCAACCAGTCCATCCAATTCTTTGGCAAATGCAAGATTTTCACCGTAATCTTCATGTTCAAGCCCTACTATGAAATATATTCTGGCGTAATCTTCACCGTCGATTGTAATCGTCGTTTCGTCTTTTCTCTGCGCATCACGATGAATATCAATGAAATAGGTTATGTTACCATTGTTGGACATGACTTCTTCGATGGATTGCCGGGAAAATTTGTACGAATCGCTGTATCCCCAGCCTTTTTCATGGAGACTTGCTGTGACATTGGTTTTGTCATGAATCGCGTTTACCCCTCTTCTCTCCAGTTGTTCAGTGAGCATCGCACCTACGTTTACAACATTTTGATTATGATTCGTTGTTGAAGCTTCACTGGGCTTTTTATCTGCATCATCCAGTAAAGGCAAATAAGCTTCCCAGGCATGGCTGTGATAAATGAATATATCCGCATCAGACGTGTCTTGACTTGATTCCTCTTCTTGTTCAGACTGTTCCCCCGGTTGTTCCTCTTTAAGTAACTTTTCAAAATCAGGAGGAGGCGACTCAATTGGCGCAGCCGTTAAATCAGATTCTTTCCCAGCCAGATACACGCCATTGGACAAGGACTTTTTCCCGGGCAATTCAAGTTCGATCAGACTTGTGAAACGTTTTGGTGTGATGCCTGAAGTGAATTCAAACAGCAATGAAGAGAAATCAGGCATTTTTATATCATTTTCATATAAATTCCCCTTGAGCCGGGGAACTTCGGAGCTCATCAGTAACAACAATGATTCTGATATCAAATCCGACTCTGTTAACTCATTAATGGTGTCAAAATGAAAAAGACCGTTTTGGCTTTTGGATACGGATATAAATGAAATGAGCACAAAAATGAGGAAAACACAAATGAAATATGCCAAAATATGATGCTTGATTTTCACTGAAACCAGCCTGCCTTTTATATTTCTCTTTAAAATACTATGCAGGTCTGCTTTTATTAGAATTTAAATCTGAAACATTTACCTCTGAGAAACCAGCTTTTTCTGTGATAATTCCCGTGATTTCAACAAATACTATTCTGTACAACATCGTAAAGAGGATGAGCACCGGATGTCAGAAATCGTATATCTGCGTATGAAAAAGAAAGTTGAAACGACGTATCTGAAAAAGGTGAATCTGAAGGATATTGCTTACATTTCAACCACATCGCCATTGAAGAAAGAATTGGAAAAAACACCAATTTACCGCATGACCAAAAAGGATCGGAATGTGGTAATCGTGGACAGTTTCCTGGTCATCGATCATCTGAATACACACTATCATAATCTGGAATTTCAGCTCGTCGGACCAACGCATACCATGATCCGGATCCAAAAGTATAAAAAATCGCCAAACGTATTCATGGCGGCGATTGTTTGGCTGCTCCTTTTTATTGGTGCTGCGATGACCATTGTAAATTTTCATTACGATGTCAGTATGCAGGAGGTGCAGCAAAAACTTCATTATTTGCTGACTGGTGAACAGAACCAATATCCCTTATGGATTCAAATACCATACTCTTTTGGACTCGGAATTGGGATGCTCTTATTTTTTAACCATTGGTTCCGGAAACGAATCAACGAAGAACCGAGCCCTCTCGAAGTTGAAATCTTTAATTACCAGCAAGACATGGATCAGTATCTTACCCATTATGAGAACCCACTAGACGATGACGAGCGTTTTGATTAGTCTGCTGGAAGTCATAATTGGATTTGCTGCTGGTATTGCTGTCGGGGGCGGTTTTGTAGCGTTTTTAACAGTATTGGGCATCATTCCCAGACTCATACAATTGAGTAAGACTGATAAATTCATACGAAATTACACCGCAAGTATTATTCTTGGATCCTTATTTGGAGTCTACATGTCATTTGCAAATATAGACTGGAATCAGCCTTTGATTTTACTTATACTATGGGGACTCTTTCACGGAATCTTTAATGGAATGCTGGCAGCTGCTTTAACGGAAGTGCTGAACGTATTTCCGATTCTTTCAAAACGTATTCGGATGGAAAACAAAATGCTGTGGTTATTAATGGCCATTGTTTTTGGTAAGATTGCCGGATCCCTTTTTCAATGGACGATATTAGTGAGATAAAGCGAAACTTCATTCAATGGGGCGCTTTTTCCCCATTGAATGTTAGTTGAGCCGAATCGGGCATTTATGGTCAGTTAGCCGCCGTCATCTGGCGGGTTACTGACCATTATATGCGAATAAGTTTATACCGATATTAAATAATATGTGGAGAGTTGAATATTATGAATCAAGGCCAAAATACAACGCCGATTTACTCAAAGATAGATAAAAACAAACAATACATGAAGGATCACGTTGGACTGGATACTTCGTTCGATCTCGGTTTTCGCGAATTAGTCATTCTGAAATCAAAAGTTCAGCTTTATTTTGTTACCGGCCTCTGTGATGGATCTGTTGTCCAGCAAATCATGCGTCAGCTTGTACAGATCAACGACGATGAAATTAACGCGAAAAAATTACCCGAAATCATTGAAAACCGGATTATTTATCAGCAGGTTGAACGCACAGAATCCCTGGATGAGGCTGTAGACCAGATATTATCTGGTTTAGTTGTAATTTTTATTGATGGGATAAAATACGCGTTTATTGTGGATGTCCGTAATTACCCTGGACGTTCACCGGAAGAACCTGATACGGAGCATGTTGTCAGAGGTTCCCGTGATGGCTATACAGAGAATATTATTGAAAATACAGCATTGACGAGAAGGCGAATCCGTGATGCCAGGCTCCGTCATGAAATGATGAAAGTCGGAGAAAGGTCAAAAACGGATATTTGTTTATGCTATATTGATGATGTCACTGACAGGGATCTTATTAACATCGTTAAAGAAAAATTGGAAGCGATTGAAATCGATGGTATAACGATGACAGATAAAACGTTGGAAGAATTTATTGCGGGACCAAAATGGAAGCCATATCCTTTGGTCAGATATACCGAGCGGCCAGACGTTGCTGCTACTCATCTGATGGAAGGACATGTCGTATTGATTGTTGATACGTCACCGAGCGTTATGATTCTGCCGACAACCTATTTTGATCATACACAGCATGCCGAAGAATATCGTCAGACACCGCTCGTCGGGTCTGTTATGCGCTGGTCAAGAATGCTTGCCATTATGGCCTCAATTTTTCTGCTGCCCTTATGGCTTTTGTTTGTACTGGATCCATCATTATTGCCGGCAGAACTTTCGTTTATCGGTCCTAAAGAAGAAGGGACAATTCCAGTTGCAATACAAATCATACTGGCAGACCTGGGGATTGAATTTTTGCGGATGGCTGCCATTCATACACCGACGCCATTGGCTACCTCAATGGGGCTGATTGCTGCGGTATTAATCGGTCAGATAGCCATTGATGTCGGATTGTTCGGACCGGAGATTATTTTATATGTCTCAATCAGTGCGATCGGTGTATATGTCACCCCAAGTTATGAGCTTGGTGTCGCCAATAAAATTGCCAGGTTTGTATTGATTATCGCTACAGCTCTATTTGGTTTAATTGGTTTTTCAGTCGCCTTTACACTCTATATACTCTATCTCGTTCAGTTAAAATCATTGCAGACACCGTATTTGTGGCCATTCATTCCATTCAATGCACCCGGTATAATCGAAATTCTTTTCCGGGTTCCCATACCATACTCAAAAAAACGTCCCAGTTTCGTTCACCCTAAAAATGATTACAGACAGCCGAAAACATAAAGAGGTTATGCTTACTTATTCTCTTCTAAGACGATAAAGCCGGAAGGAGAAAAAAACCGCGCGATGGTGAGCGGTATCTGCCTCTTTCGTTTTCGGCTTTTATATGATAAAGTATCTTTACACTTTGCAAAAAGAAACAATTTTCGAGTGACCAGCGTAAAACTGCTTCGGTATAAACTTAAGTGAATATCGGGTTTTTCTAATTTTTAAAACAGTGATTGAATCGAGCGGGGGAACTTAACATGATATTGGACCACCATCCATTCGAGATAAATGAGGCAGGAAATTTAGCAATCGGCGGAATTGATTCAGTAAACCTTGCTTATAAGTATGGTACACCACTGTATGTTTATGATGTTTCATTAATACGGGAGAATTGCCGGGCTTTTGTTGAAACATTCAAAGAACTTGGAGTTCAGGCACAGGTGGCCTATGCAAGTAAAGCTTTTTCATCAGTTGCGATGATTCAGGTTATCAAACAGGAAGGCTTAAGCCTGGATGTTGTATCACAGGGGGAACTTTATACAGCATTGGAGGCAAATTTCCCTCCGGAGAAAATCCATTTGCATGGCAATAATAAAAGCATTGATGAACTGGAAATGGCTATAGATAATGATGTCGGATGCATTGTCGTTGATAATTTTCATGAAATTGAACTGATCAATAAAATCCTTCAGCAGAAAAATAAAACATTGAATGTTTTGATGCGTATTACGCCAGGGATTCAGCCAAACACACATGAATATATCGCAACCGGCAATGAGGATTCAAAGTTTGGTTTCAACTTGGATGATGGACAGGCGGATGAAGCGTTCTTACAATTGCACAGAAGCGAACATATTCATTTTAAAGGATTGCACAGCCATATTGGTTCACAATTATTTGAAACAGACGGCTTTCTGTTGGCAGCAAAAATTTTGTTCCGGAAGTTGGCTGATTGGCATGCTGAATATAAGTTTTCCCCGGAAGTTCTGAATCTTGGAGGAGGTTTCGGCATCCGGTATACAAAGGAAGATGAGCCACTTGCCTACTCAGAGTATGTAAAGGAACTGATAGCCGTCGTCAAGGAGCAGGCGGATTTCTTCAATATCCCTTTACCTGAAATATGGATAGAACCCGGGCGCGCTATAGCCGGCAATGCCGGGGTGACCTTATACACAGTTGGATCGATAAAAGAAATTCCAGGTGTACGCCATTATGTTTCGGTTGATGGGGGGATGACTGATAATATACGTCCCGCTCTTTATCATGCGAAATATGAAGGTGTGCTGGCAAACAAGGCGGCAAAACCTGTAACAGATACGGTTTCTGTAGCGGGAAAATGCTGTGAATCAGGAGATATGCTTATATGGGATCTTCCAGTGCCTGCTGTTGAGAGCGATGATATTTTAGCTGTGTTTTCAACCGGTGCATATGGTTATTCGATGGCCAACCATTACAATCGCTTTCCAAAAGCGGCCGTTGTCTTTGTCGAAAACGGCCGGGACCAACTGGTTATAAAGCGTGAAACGTATCACGATGTGGTGAAAAATGATATTTCCTATGAATGATGCAGTTGTTTTCTAGTAAAACGTCCGATAAAATAAGGTGAGAATATAAAAGGGGATGAGAAATCATGCAGAAAAAAGGCTATATTTTAATGGAAAATGGGAATAAAATAGAGTTTGAACTTTATCCGAATGAAGCACCAAATACAGTCGCCAATTTTGAAAAACTGGCTAACAGCAACTTTTATGACGGTTTGACCTTCCACCGGGTGATTGACGGATTTGTCAGCCAGGGGGGATGCCCGAATGGTAATGGCACCGGAAATGCCGGCTATACAATCAAATGTGAAACGGAAGGAAATCCGCATAAACATCTGGAAGGTTCGCTGTCAATGGCTCACGCCGGAAAGGATACAGGGAGCTGTCAATTTTTTATCGTACATGAACCCCAACCGCATTTGGATGGTGTTCATACGGTCTTTGGCCGTGTTACCTCAGGTGTCGAATATGCAAAAGCGATGAAAAATGGTGACGTTATGAAACAAGTAAAAGTTACGACAGAATAATCGTCATGTATGGATATTTATCTATTGTTATTCCTGATTTTCGTTGCTGCACCTGCGGGAACGGGAATCCATGAATTTGGTCATATAATTGGCGCAAAATCGGTGGGCGCTGACAAAATGTTGTTATCAATAGGTGTCGGCACAATTGTTTACCGTTCAATGTGGAAAAAAATAAATATTACGGTGCGTGCATTCTTTTTTATTGGAGGAATGGCCTGCAGTGAAAGGAAGATTCCGTATCGGCCGCGTGAACGAATCAGAATAGCTGTCCTTGGACCGCTCAACAGTTTTTTGGCCACAGGTTTCTGCTATGCTCTGTATGCTGTGTATCCAAATGGCTATTTGCTGTTATTCTTACTGTTCAATTTATGGATTGCGGCTGTTAATACGATTCCATTCCGTTTTAAAGGGAAACAGTCAGATGGCTATACGATCTTAAGGATTATCATGCAAAAATAGGCAAATGTATGCTTATGCGAAAATATGGTAATGATAATAAAGGGTGAGTGTGAATTTGCAGCATAAAAACAAGTGACTGTTGTTTTTATGCTTCTGACCCTTGGGATAATCTGGGGATTCAAGTATTGCTCTGCATTTGTTTTGCAGTACAATAAGGGATTTTTTGAATCTTATAATGTAGTCAGTGTTGACAAATAATGCTTGATACTGCATAACTATATATACAAATGGTTTAACCAGCATGTAAAGGACACTAACCTGCCAGAAAACGGCAGCCGACTGTCCCTAAATGCCCAATTTTGTTCAGGCTGCAAGGCAATTGCAGCAGGACGCCCGAGTATTTAGCCTTTGCTCCTCTGCTTCAGCGGGAAAAATACCTGCTGAATGACGGTTATATGGTATCAGCGAGGAAGCCACTCAGGATGGTGTGTTCAGCTCGTTTTGATTGGTAAGTTACTATCATAATGAGGGATATCTATGTTTATTCGTTATAAAAAAAATTATGAAAAAATTGCAATGGGATTATTGTCTTTCATGCCCGAAGAAAAAGATGTAAAGAAATTGCAGCAAACGATCAAAGAGTATGAAACAAATCCGGATTGGCATCTTTTCCTATGGAAAGAAGAAGATGTGCTTGGTGCAATTGGCGTGCGAATAGAAAATGATATCGACGCCGTTGTCCAACATGTTTCGGTCAATCCTTCACATCGTAATTCGGGGATTGGCAAAAAGATGGTGAAGGAAGTACGAGATATGTTTGGTGATAAGTATGCAGTTTGTGCTGACGAATCAACACAGGAATTTCTGAATAAATCCATTGAAGACGAGCAGAAAAATGAAGAAAGTGACTAAACAAAAGCCATCTCTGTTTCAGAGGTGGCTTTTGTTACAAATAAACACTGTAGAGTGGTGCTGCTCATTTTTGCACGATTACATCCATGCAGCACCGACAATAATCAGAAGGATGAACAATACAACGATTAGCGCGAATCCTCCGCCATAACCATAGCTCATAATGATATTCCTCCTTTTTTGCTTAACGAATAAATGTTTTTTTGATAACATTTATCTTACGTTAATAGCTTATGATGACAGCTGGCAAGTTGTATAGGCATTTATGTCAATTAAATGCAACATTTCACCGCATGTAATGGCCAGTAACCCGTCGCAAATCGGCGGTTAACTGTCCCTAAATGCCCGATTCGGCTCATGGGGAAAAAGCATCCCGCTGAATGAAGTTTCGCTTTATTCCGCATGTAATGGGTCAGTAATCTCCACAAATCGGCGGTTAATTTGCTCTTTTTCGCAAATGAAAGGAGAACTGTTGTGAACGAACCATATCAAGTGAAACTGGATGGTTTTGAAGGTCCTCTTGATCTATTGCTGCACTTGATTAACCAATATGAGATTGATATATATGATATTCCTGTGGCTCAGATAACGGCACAGTATATGGACTATATTCATACCATGCAGCGTCTTGAACTGGATATTGCCAGCGAATATTTAGTGATGGCTGCCACATTGCTTGCCCTGAAAAGTCAGATGCTTTTACCAAAACAGGAGATAGAAGAAACAGATGAAGAATACATGGAAGATCCCCGTGAGGAATTGATGCAGCGCCTGATTGAATATCGGAAATACAAAGAGGCAGCCCAAAAACTACAGGACAAGGAAAGGGAAGCCAATCAGATTTTTACAAGGCCGCCAGTCGTATTCGATCATCATGATATCAGGCAGCCTGTCGGCAAAGGGGATTTATCAATCTATGATATGATTGATGCCTTAGGAAAGATGTTTGAGCGTAAGAAATGGCATGAACCACTGGAAACGAAAATTGAAAACAGCGGGGTTTCGATTGAAGAACGGATGACTGAAGTGCTTGATTTAGTAAAACATTCGACTGAGGGACTTGCTTTTGACCGGTTATTTGAATACCCGTCCCGCTCTCATATTGTCGTCACATTTATGGCAATACTGGAGCTGATGAAAAACAATGAGGTAACGTGTGAGCAGGAACACCATTTTGATCAACTGTATGTATTTTACCGCACATGTAATGGACAGTAACCCGCCAAAATACGGCAGCTAACTGTCCATAAATGTCCGATTCTGTTCAACTAACATTAAGTGGGAAAAAGCGTCCCACTTAATGAAGTTTCACTTTATTTGGGGGATTAATTGTGGAAATTAACGAATTGAAAGCTATTACGGAGGGATTGTTATTTGCCAGTGGCGATGAAGGCATTACGGTGGCGCAAATCGCAAAGGTTTTGGATATACCGGAACATACGGTCAGACATTTACTGGAAGAATTAAAGTATGATTATGACAACACAAATCGTGGAATGCTCCTGATGCAATCACATGAAGTATTCCATCTGACCACCAAACCTGAACACAGCTCTTATTTCAAAAAATTGCTTGAGACGCCACAGACGACAAGAATGTCGCAGGCGGCTTTGGAAACATTGGCAATCATTGCGTACAAGCAGCCAATCACCAGAACCGAAATTGAAGATATTCGGGGTGTTAAAAGTGATCGCCCTGTACAGACGCTGATTGCCAGGTCCTTGATTGAGGAAGTTGGACGAAAGGAAGGGGCAGGACGGCCAATATTATTTGCAACAACAAAAGATTTTCTCACTTATTTTGGATTGACATCCCTGGAAGAATTACCGGTACTCCCCGAGGATATCAATACCGATCAGCTTGAACAGGAAGCAGATTTGTTTTTTGAAAAATTTTCAGAGCAAATCGATGATAATAGTCATACATAGTACTTAGAGATCCTTACTTTCATTAGTAAGGATTTTTTATTATAGCGTATAAAGGCTAAGGGAGTATTAAGTATACTATAAGCAACGTGACATTATCGGGTGATTATTGGCATATCCGCATGTCTAACGCGCATAAACTGTACAGAAAAATTAATTACCTGCAGGAGGAAAGTGTATGCGTTATGCCGTCACAACACTCGTCTTTCTTTTGTTAAGCTGTTTTTTTTATCCTGCGTCCGGACAAGCCAATCCGGATGTGTCAGCAAATAATGCTGTGCTGATCGAACAATCGTCCGGCAGAGTGCTGTTTGAAAGGAAAGCACATGAACAGCAGCCAATTGCCAGTATTACGAAAATCATGACCGCTATTATTGCAATTGAATCGGGGGAGTTGAATAAAACGGTAACGGTCAGTAATCGTGCCGTTAATGCAATTGGATCTTCCATTTATTTGGAAGAAGGCGAAAAAATAAAGCTGAAGGACCTTATTTATGGATTGATGCTTCGTTCAGGTAATGATGCAGCTGTCGCCATAAGCGAACATGTCGGCGGCAGCATGGAAGGTTTCGTTCATTTAATGAATCAGAAAGCACAGTGGCTCGGGATGACGAACACCTCTTTTGAAAACCCGCATGGCCTCGATACCGACAACCATTACTCAACAGCATATGATATGGCAGTCCTAATGCGTTATGCGATGGATAACGAGACATTCAGGCAAGTCACCAAAACCAAAAGTTATAAATCGGAAAACCGGGTGTATGCCTGGAAAAATAAGCATAAATTACTGACTGGCATGTATGACCATATAAACGGCGGAAAAACCGGATTCACCAGAATTGCAGGAAGAACTCTGGTAAGTTCAGCATTAAAAGACGACATGGAGCTGATTGCCGTTACCTTGAACGGTCCCGATGATTGGCGCGATCATATCGGAATGTTTGAATGGGGATTTGATAACTATGATATGACTACGATTGATCAAAAAGGCGAAAATATTTATCGAATAGCGGACTCCGGCAGTCAAGTTACCGGATATTTGCATCAAGATATTACAATACCGCTTCGGAAAAATGAACAAGGACAAATTGAAAAACAATCATTCATAGCACATGATAATCCGGGAACAGCGGAAGATGTTATCGGAAAAACGATTTATTTTGCTGATGCTGTACCGGTTACACAGACCCCTATTTTTTCGGAACGGGATAAAACAGGTTTTCTCAAGGATGTCGTATCAATCTATCAAGGCATTACCGGATTTGATCCAAATGGTTAATATCATTTGGGCATTAATGGCAGGTATCGGAATCGTTTATGCCATGCTTAACGGAACAATGGATGAGGTCAATAAAGCTCTGTTCGAAAGTGCTGAGGAGGCAGTCACTTTATCCATCGGGCTGATCAGTATATTGGTATTTTGGCTTGGCATCATGAAGGTGGCTGAGGAAGCAGGGATATTACAATTCCTATCCAATGTATTCAGGCCGATTATCGTAAAAATATTTCCGGAGATTCCAAAAGATCATCCGGCAATGGGTTATATACTGTCCAACATTACGGCAAATATTTTTGGTCTCGGGAACGCTGCAACACCGATGGGTATTAAAGCGATGGAACAAATGAAAGAGCTGAGTGGAACAGACACAGCTTCCAGATCAATGATTACATTTCTGGCTTTAAATACATCCAGTCTGACAATTATTCCGACAACTGTCATCTCCATCAGAATGCAATATGATTCCGTTTCCCCAACTGAAATTGTAGGTACAACCATAATCGCAACACTCATTTCGTCAATCAGTGCACTGATTATTGATCGTATCTTTTACTACAGAAGCATTGGGAGGAGATAATTTGGGCGTCATAACATTAATCAGTACGTGGTTAATACCATGTTTCCTCCTGATTGTTCTGTCAGTGGCAACGTGGAAACGTGTGCCGACATATGAAATGTTTGTCGAGGGAGGAAAAGACGGTGTCAAGATGGCATTTTCTATACTTCCTTTTTTAGTGGGGATGATTGTCGCCATCTCGATACTGCGAAGCTCGGGAGCACTTGATGCCTTTATCCAGTTCATTTCACCCCTCCTTACAGCTATCGGTATACCCCCGGACATCATACCACTGGCAATGGTAAGACCGATTTCCGGAACCGCGGCTTTAGGGATGACAACGGAATTAATCGGGACACATGGCCCTGATTCGTTTATTGGCAGACTGGCATCAACAATGCAGGGAAGCACAGATACGACATTGTACATATTGACCATTTATTTCGGTGCAGTCGGTATCCGGAAAATGGGCTATGCACTTAAAGTTGGACTATTGGCAGATCTTGTTGGTATAATTGCCTCGATTATTGTGGTAACGTTAATATTTGGATAAACGATTAAAGTAGCGTTAACATATAGTTAACGCTATTATTATGTTCAGAAAAAAAGAAATGGTGATATCATGACAAACGGTTTGGAACGATTGCAGAAAGTGATTGCCCAAAGCGGGGTAACCTCTCGGAGAAAAGCGGAAAAATTAATTGCTGACGGGAAAGTAAAGGTTAACAATAAAACTGTGACTGAATTGGGTACAAAAGTCTCTCCCAACGACACGATTGAGGTGAACGGGGTACGTTTGGAAAAAGAAGAACCAGTCTATTATATGTTTTATAAACCAAGAGGTGTTATTTCCAGCATCCGGGATGATAAGGGTCGTAAAGTGGTAACCGATTTTTTGGGGGAAGTCCCGGAACGTATTTACCCGATCGGAAGGCTCGATTACGATACATCCGGTATCCTGCTGCTGACAAACGACGGGGAATTTGCCAACCTGCTCATGCATCCGCGATATGGTATTGATAAAGTCTATGTTGCCAAAATCAAGGGCATTCCGGATAAACGTGAGTTAAATAGGCTGCGCAGCGGGATTCGTTCGGATAATGACTTGTTGAAAATAGTCAAATATAAAATTCTTGAAACAGACAGACAAAAGAACACCATGATTATCGAAATGACCCTGCACGAAGGCAAAAACCGGCATATAAGACGGATGATGGAAACATTGGGCTATCCTGTTTCCAAATTGAAGCGGGAGAAATATGGTCTTTTAACACTCAATAAAATGCAGCCAGGTGATTATCGGCGGCTTACTCCGCATGAAGTTAAAAAGATGCGGCTTTTGGCGAGTAAATAAATTGTTGATGAATAGTCAAATTTACAAAAGCGAGTATCATTTTTTTAATGTATAATGGTGTAGGGAGTGAGCACGCATGAATAAGAAACAAACAAAACGCAATAAAAAATACAAAAAAAGGAACCGGCTGATTTTCAGAACATTTGTATTGGCGGTATTGTTTGTGGCCGTTGTATATGCTTTAGTAACCAACTTGACCAAAGACGATCAAGTAGTTAAAGCCGGAACTCAGGCACCCGATTTCAAACTTGAACAAATAAATGACAATAATGAACGTGAATCCGTCCAATTGAGTGATCTCAAGGGCAAAGGTGTCATGTTGAATTTTTGGGGTACATGGTGTGAACCATGTGAAGAAGAGATGCCTTATATGGAATCACTCTATCCTGAATATAAAGAAAAAGGGGTAGAGATCGTTGCGATTAATCTTGATACGACTAAATTTGTTGTCGATAAATTCATCAATAAACATGACTTGACATTCCCCGTCCCATATGATTCCGATAAAGAAGTGATGAATGCTTATAATGTAGAACCGCTTCCAACTACATTCTTTATTAACCCTGAAGGGAAAGTAGTCGAAGTTGTCGAAGGCGGATTGACACTGGGGAAAATTGAGGGCTACCTGCAGCAGATACAACCTGAACAGTAAGGGAATGCGTTAATTGTGAGGGATACGAATGAATAAAATAAAATGTGAGTGTGGACATGTTAATCCGGAGGGAACCGTTCTTTGTGAAGCATGCGGCAAACCGGTGGAACAAAACCAGCATATCGATGGCAACGATAAACGAAAACTGCTTAATATGCGATATGACGGAAGTGCCCGCAGGTCACAGACATACAATAAATCGATTGTTGATAAAATATGGAATTTCTTTTCCTCGGTAAAAGTCGGCGTTTGGCTGATTGTGCTGGCTTTGATTGCATCGGGAATCGGGACCATTTTCCCGCAGGAACAGTACATACCGGCTAATGCCGTATCACGTGATCCGGCCATTTATTACGAAGACCAGTACGGTATTTTGGGGCAAATCTATTACCAGCTTGGTTTTCATAATTTGTACAGCTCATGGTGGTACTTGCTGTTAATTGCACTAATCGGGATTTCACTTGTTATCTGCAGTTTAGACCGGTTTGTTCCGTTGTACAAAGCATTGAAACGACAAAGACCGAGACGGCATACACAATTTCTGAAACGGCAGCGTCTATTCAGTGAAACAGATCATGTAAAGGATGATGATAAAGCAAAACTGGTGTCCGGTCTCAAGCGAAAACGGTACAAGATATATGAAGAAAATGGTCACATAATGGCGGAAAAAGGCCGTTTTTCCCGGTGGGGCCCGTATGTAAACCATATTGGTCTGATTATTATTCTGGTGGCGGCATTATTGCGTATGACCCCGTTCATGTATCTTGATGAGTATGTTTGGGTCAGGGAAGGTGAACAAACCGTTATCCCCGGTACGGACGGTGAATATTACATTGAAAATAAGGACTTTATTCTAGAAACTTATGACAAGAATGATGAGCGATTCCAGGAAGCGATTGAACAGCAGGGAATGGTTGAGAAAAATTTCCAGACGAATGCTGTCATTTACAAAGAAACCGGTGAAGATGTAGCAGGCGCTGAACCTGAGCTAGAAAAGATAACTGAAGATGAAATACGGATGAATCAACCGCTGAAGTTTGATAAATATACACTTTATCAGTCCGGTTATCAGCAAAATGAGTTTCAGAATATGACGTTTAAGCTTCACGAAACAGGCGATCCTGATGAGGAAGCTTTAGGATCATTTACAATCGACTTGACTGATCCGAAAGATGAATATCGCTTGGATAATGGTTTCCGGGTTGTTATCAGCCAATATTACCCGGATTATGAGCTGAACGAAGGCGAACCCAGGTCTAAAACAAATTATCCAAGAAATCCGGCTTTCGTTTTTACAGTCCATCCTCCTGGTGATGAAGAACCTGAAATGAGTTTTGCCGGTATTGGAAAAAATGTTGATGCAACCGGAGAAAATGATTATAAACTGGGTATTCAGGACTTTGAAACACGTTTTGCAAGTGGTCTGACAGTAAGGGTAGATTATACGCTGCCATTTTTCATAATCGGGGCCGCAATTTTCTTGTTAGGTGTTATCCAGGGCATGTACTGGCAACACCGCAGAATTTGGCTGCATCCTAAGGCTGAAGGTATCATGATGGCCGCGCATACGAATAAAAACTGGTTTGGTCTGAAGAAAGATATTGAACACATTATTGAGGATACCAGCGTGAAGATGGTTGACGATCAACAGGAAATTGAATAGCTGAACCGGCCAGCTAAAGGAGGATTATATATGGGTTCTTTAATTGAAATAAGCAGTACAATGCTATACACTGCATTTGTTATTTACTTAATTGCTACCTTTTTCTTTGGCGCTACAATCAGACAAAAAAACAAGCCTGCCAGGAAAGGGATAAGCGGGAAAATTGGAATCACATTGACAATCGTGGGATTCCTTGCACAAATTGTTTATTTTATTACAAGGTGGATAGCAAGTGGACATGCACCTGTCAGTAACATGTTTGAGTTTGTAACATTTTTCGGAATGTGTCTGGTATTTGCGTTTATTATCATGTACTTTATTTATAGGATAAACATACTGGGGTTGTTTGCCCTGCCCATTGCCATGATATTAATTGCTTATGCCAGTATGTTCCCGACTGAAATTGCTCCATTGGTTCCGTCATTGCAAAGTCACTGGTTATACATCCATGTAACAACTGTTGCATTGGGTCAGGCGATTTTAGCCGTCAGTTTTGTTGCAGCACTCATTTATCTGATCAGGCAAATTGATCAGACGGTTCGGAGTAAGCGAACAACATGGTTGGAACTCATTATATTTGGCTTGTTTGTTTTTATTGGTTTCAGTGTTATATCGACTGCTTTCAATCTATCAGGATATAGTGCGGAGTTTGAGTATTCGTTTGAGGGACAAACGGTTACGACCGACTATCATTTACCGCCGATTGCCGGTCCGAATGAAGGTGAACTATTGACGGGGGGCCGGATGGAACCGCTGTTTGATGCGCCAGGATGGATGCAAGGTGTGGATGCAGCGCGGAAATTTAATACGCTGATCTGGTCAGTGCTGACTGGTCTGGTGATATATGGTTTAACTCGGTTAATTCTGCGTAAACGCATTGGGGCAGCTATTCAGCCCTTCCTGAAAAAGGCCAAGCCTGATCTGCTTGATGAAATATCATACCGTGCAGTCGCCATTGGATTTCCGATATTTACGCTAGGGGGTCTTGTTTTTGCGGCGATCTGGGCACAAATTGCCTGGGACCGGTTCTGGGGCTGGGATCCCAAAGAAGTCTGGGCATTGGTAACATGGTTCTTTTATGCTGCATTCCTGCACTTACGCTTGTCAAGAGGATGGCATGGTGAAAAATCTGCCTGGCTTGCAGCAGGTGGATTTGCGATTATTTTGTTCAATTTGATTGCAGTCAATCTGATCTTGGCAGGGCTTCATTCCTATGCGTAGCCTTCAGACGTTTCACCTGACCAATATCAACCTAATAATTGATAATGAGGGGGAGTATAGATGAGTACAAATCCGAAAATTTTGGTTGTTGATGACGAGGACAGGATTCGCCGGCTCGTGAAAATGTATCTGGAAAAGGAAGATTTCGTTGTAGAGGAGGCGGCAAATGGCAAAGAAGCATTGGAGATGGCGCTGGATACCGACTACAATGTTATCTTGCTGGATATCATGATGCCGGAGAAGGATGGTATTGAAGTCACAAAAGAATTGCGCAAGGTGAAAGAAACACCTATTATCATGCTCACAGCAAAGGGTGAGGAGTCCAACCGTGTACAGGGATTTGAGGTTGGAGCTGATGACTACATTGTCAAACCTTTCAGTCCAAGGGAAGTTGTCCTCCGTGTAAAAGCCGTTTTAAGAAGGGTTACATCCAGCAAATACAATGAAACGGAGAAGCCAACCAAAAATTTGCTTGTTTTCCCTCATTTAACAATTGACTATGATGCGCACCGCGTAACATCCGATGGTATCGAAGTCAGTTTGACACCGAAAGAATATGAGCTGTTGTGTTTTCTGGCTGAGGAACCTGATAAGGTATTCAGTCGGGAAATATTGCTAAAGGAAGTATGGGAATATGAATTCTTCGGTGATTTGCGTACAGTTGATACACATGTGAAACGACTGCGGGAAAAGTTAAATTATGTATCCAAACAGGCTGCGGATATGATCGTGACTGTCTGGGGTGTTGGATATAAATTTGAGGTAGATGATGTATGATGTTTTGGCGCAGTGTTGTAGGCAAACTAGCAATAACTATTTTATTGCTAGTTTCTTTTGTATTATTCATTTTAACGATTTTATTACTGGAGTTCTTTGAAACTTTTCATGTCAGTGAAGCCGAAAATGAAATGATGCAGACAGCAACAAAAATATCACAAATGATTGAGCAATATGATAATCAGGAGTTGGCTTTTGAGAATGCGGAATTGGTCAAAAGCCCGACAAGCCGAATTACCGTTATTTATAGTGATGGGGCATTACGGACATCTGACAGCACTGATAGTGATTTAAATGAAATGAAACCGGAGTGGCTGCAGAATGACGAAGAATTAATGGATGTCTTCAACGGCCAGGACGTCAAAAAAGAGACAATGCTGCCGAACAGCAATATTGAAGCCATGATCGTCGGGACACCGGTCAAGCCAGATGGTGCTGTTTTCATTTACCAGTCGTTGGATATCGTTAATCAGACAAAAGCCGAAACGACTAAAATCATCTTTCTGGCTGCCGGCATTGCCATTATTTTAACAACCTTTTTTGCATTTTTCCTGTCAACACGTATTACATCACCCCTGATTAAAATGCGGGAAGCAGCACTTGATTTGACCAGAGGTGAATTCAATACAAAAGTGCCAGTCCTGACGCGCGATGAGATTGGTGAGCTGGCGATGGCCTTCAACCGGATGGGAAGACAGCTGAAATTTCATATCAATGCATTGAGACAGGAAAAGGAGCAGTTTTCAAGTATCGTCAGTTCAATGGCTGATGGGGTTATAACCTTGAATCGAAACGGGGATATGCTTGTAACCAATCCGCCAGCAGAAGATTTTATTGAAAAGCTCTATTATGAAAAAGGTATTGAACCAAGTGATGATCATCGAAAAACGCCTGAGCCGTTAAGTGACATTTTACAGAGCGTTATCGAGGATGAAAATGAAGTGATCCGGGAAATCGATACGCAAGGCCGAACATGGGTTATGATCATGACGCCTTTGTATGATCAGTCTTATGTGCGTGGGGCCGTAGCAGTTATCCGTGATATGACTGAGGAAAGACGATTGGATCAAATGCGGCAAGATTTTATTGCCAACGTTTCCCATGAATTGCGCACACCTATATCAATGCTGCAGGGATACAGCGAAGCGATTGTTGATGATGTGGCTGAATCAAAAGAGGAAAAAAATGAACTGGCACAAATTATCCGTGAAGAGTCACTTCGTATGGGAAGACTTGTCAACGAGCTGCTGGATCTGGCCCGAATGGAAGCCGGTCATACAACGTTAAACAAAGAAAATATTGATGCCGGCAAATTCCTGGAACGCATTTTAAAAAAATTCAGGGGAATAGCTGGAGATAATAATGTACGGCTGATATCAGAAGAGGATCTTACAATATCCGGCATATCGATTGACGCGGATCGGATGGAACAAGTTTTCACTAACCTGATCGATAATGCAATCAGGCATACGAAAGAAAATGGTTATGTAAAAGTCACTGCGGGAAATACGGATACGCATCTCCATATATCAATAGAGGATAATGGAAGTGGCATACCTGAAGAAGATTTGCCCTTTGTGTTTGAGCGGTTTTATAAAGCTGACAAATCAAGAACAAGAAACGGCAAGAAAAAAGGGACCGGACTTGGCCTTGCCATCGCCAAAAATATTGTCGAAGCCCATGAAGGAACAATTAATGTTAAAAGCATGACTGGTGAAGGCACAACATTTGAAATTAAGATCCCGTTACATGAGGATTAGAAATGGTGTGACGAAATGCTGGAAAAAACAAAAAGTTTATGATAATATACTACTGACATTTTAATAGAAATGATAGGTATTGGTACCTTTGTTTAAAAGGGAATTCAGTGGGAAGCTGAAACTGTCCTCGCAACTGTAAGTGGCCAACGAAATAAGCATCATCCACTGTATGGCATGCCATATGGGAAGGGCTTAAAGTAGGTATGAGCCACAAGTCAGTAGACCTGCCAATATCCTATGTTTCAATGCTTCGGGGAAAAGCGATTGGGACAACCGAAAACGTGATATGGTTTCATGTGTTTATTTCGATTGTCTTTTAAAGCTGACCTTTGAAGGGGTTGGCTTTTTTATTATGAGTTTTACCGGCATTCCATTATGGTTTTTGGTTTCCCGCTCTTCTTTCCCTCAATAAGAAATTCACAGGAGGAATTTGAAGTGAACAAATGGTTTGTACGTATTGCATCATTATTAGTTGTTATCGGACTGCTCGCCGGCTGTGGTGCCGGGGAAGAAGAACAGACTGAATCAAACAACGGCAATTTACAAACGGCCACAAATGAAAGCGCAGATGGCGAACTCAGTGAAGATGAAATCCGCATTACGATAAGCAAGGATAATGGGACTGAATATATTGCTGAAGAAGAAATTGAGATTGAAGAAGGTGCCATTCTGATGGACGTCCTGCAGGATAATTTTTATGTTGAGACCGGAGAAGGTGGACAATTTATAACATCCATCGAACGTGTTCCCGCTGAAGAAAATGAGCAAAAGGCGTGGCTTTTTGAGGTGAACGGAGAAATGGCCGATGTAGGTGCTGCCGAATATGAGCTGTCCCCAGGTGATGTAGTAACATTTGATTACCGGGCATGGGAATAATGGATGAACACGTATAAACTGACGCTGCTGGCATTGCTCGCTTCACTTGCGGTTGTGGGAAGAAGTGTGTTCGCATTTCTTCCCAATGTCCAGCCGGTCACATCATTGATCATTATTTGCGGACTGCTCCTCGGTCCAATCGCTGCCATCATACTGGCTTTATTGACCACTTTTTTGTCAAATATGCTGCTGGGAATGGGTATTTGGACGATTTGGCAGGTTGTTTCCTGGGCATTGATCGGCCTCATTAGCGGATGTATTGGAAAATATCCGGGGCGCCTCCCGATATATGTAATCGTTATGTTTTCCGTATTCAGCGGTTATTTGTATGGATTTATCATATCGCTGACTACATACTCAATCGGAGGCAAGTTCTGGCCGTATTATCTGATGGGCCTGCCTTTTGACACATATCATGCGATTGGCAATGCCGTTTTTATTATGTTGCTGTACCCGATTATCAGGCATTTCTTCAAAACATATGCCAATAACCGTTTTCATATTCAAAATACCAACTGAATGGGGTTGGTATTTTTCGTTTAAATATAGAGAAATGCGCTTAATTATTGACTTATCTGTCAAACGCAATTATGCTGGAATTGAAGAAAAAATCTGACGGTATTATTTTCTGTTATTCGTCCTCATATGTTAATGGATCACCGTAAAAAGGCTTTTCAGCGACTTTAATGGAATCTGTCGGACATCCTTCATAAGCATCCAGCACATCGTCCTCGAAATCCTCAGGCACCACGGAGGTTCCCTCATTGCCATCGAGAACAACATAAGCCAGTGCTTCGTCATTGTAACCATATATATCGGGCGCGGTGGCACCGCATGCTCCACAGGCAATGCACGTTTCCTGATCAACTATCGTATATGTTGCCATACAATCTCTCCCTGCTTAAAAGAATTGTTTCTCTCGTATTCTATTGTAAAAAAGTGTGTTATACATTTCAATTGGAATATAACGTGTTATGATTGAAATGAAATATGACCTAAATATGCAATTTATCGCAAAGGGGTTAATACATTGTTGTTTGATTATATCGTCATATCATGCTGCTCAAGGTTCAGGGAAGGGCGGAGCATCTCTGCCATCTATCATTTACTTAAAGGAAGACGTTCGATCCAGACGGTCCAGGATGCTCATATCTATCAATTGAAGCATTTTTATGGCATTTATCCGGGTCTGCAAAAACAGCATTTCGATAAGCAAATACATAAACTTGTTGAAGATAATCGGTTAGTGCTCAACAATGATCTTACAGCAGTGCTGACTGACTTTGGTCAAAATTGGCTTCACAAACATCGGGGAAATGTTACTGTTCAATATTTCAATGGGATGGATTATTATCAGAAAGCAACTGTTTTTTGGGAACGGCTATTGCTGCTGATACAGACGATGACAAACAGCATCAAACATCATTTTCATTTTATTCCGGTGATTGATAAGCCAATCATTACGAGTTGGGTGAGAAAACAATACCATCAATTGCGGCCTCATCAGACAGTATTTCTGAACAGACTCTATGGAGAACTTCATCATTTGCTGCAATGTTTTTCGGGGATGGAAGCGAACATTTTCGTTGATAGTCTGACCGGGTATCATCATTATGGCATGAGCAGTTTTCAGATTGCTTATCATTACAGATTGAAGCAGATTGACGTTCCATTGGCCAAAACTGCCATGGTTCACCGCATGCTCTTCATCATCGGGCAGAACGAGGCAACATACCCTCTATTAGCGAATTTTCTGCGAGAACTGCCACACGAATCCAGAATCACCAATTCGGCCAGTAAAACAAAAGAACTTTTGGAGAAGCAATATTCTGCTGAAGAGATAGCCGAAGCAAGACATTTAAAATTGAATACAATCTATGATCATATGGTTGAAATAGCACTCTATGATGATTGTTTCCCGCTGGAGACATATGTTTTGCCGGACGAACAGGCAGAGATTATGGCTGCTGCCAGAAAAACATCATCTTACAAATTAAAAGACATCAAACAGGAAGTAAGTGAAACGATCAGCTATTTTCAGATCCGGCTCGTTTTAGCTGTGAAAAAAATATCGCAACAAGGTGATCATGTTGATAGAATATAAACTTAAGGAACAGTTAAGAGACCAATTTCACATTTCCTCATTCCGTCCAGGTCAGGAAGAAATCATTAACGATGTAATGGCTGGTCATGACGTGCTGGCAATTCTCCCGACCGGTTCGGGAAAATCGCTCTGTTACCAGCTGCCTGCAAGCCTGTTTAAAGGGGTTACACTTGTTGTGTCACCGCTTATTTCATTGATGGAAGACCAGGTCAAACAATTAAAAGCAATCGGATTTAAAAAAGCTGTGGCCCTGAACAGTTTTATGAATCCTCGCGAAAAGAGACATGTCTTGCAGCAACTGGAACAATACAAACTGATCTATCTGTCTCCGGAGATTTTGCAGCATAGCGACATTATCCGGCGTTTTAAGCGGATTGCCATCGATTTATTTGTGATTGATGAGGCACATTGCATTTCACAGTGGGGACACGAATTCAGACCTGACTATTTGCGTCTGGGTGACGTATTAAAGCAATTGAATGATCCGCCTGTCATGGCGCTGAGTGCAACAGCCACCCAGGAAGTGCAGAGGGATATCATCACATCATTGAACAGATCTGATGTTGTCAGCCATATTTATCCAATGGACAGGGAAAATATAACGTTTACGGTAAAAAAGGTAGATGATGACCGACAAAAACAGGATATCTTACTTAAATTATTAAAACGATACCGAGTGCCTACATTGATTTATTTTTCCAGTAAACAAAAAACGGAAGACATTGCAGCATTTTTGTCCGAAAATCTTCCTTCCCATCGCATTGCTTTTTATCATGGCGGGATGGACCAGCTCGACAGAATTGCAATCCAGCAGCAGTTCATGAATGATCAACTGGATATTATTTGTTGTACAAGTGCCTTTGGGATGGGAATCAATAAACAGGATATCCGTCTTGTTTTGCATTACCATTTTCCTTTGCAGATGGAATCTTTTCTTCAGGAAATCGGAAGGGCAGGACGTGATGGCAAATCAAGCATTAGTTTGCTGATGTATGCGCCTGGAGACGAGGCACTGCCCAGATCAATGATTCACCATGAACTGCCGCCCGTGGAAGATTTAAGGCATATATTCAGTGTGCTGTATCATTTATATTCACATAACCCGAAGCTGCCGCCGACAGATGAAATATTGGTATTGCTTGGAATAAATGAAATACAGTGGCGATTTTTGCACTATCAAATGGAAAAGCATGGTATGATTAAAGATAATCGGATTGTTTTTCATCAGGAGGATTGGCGTCCAATTATCCGTGACATCAAACAAATCATCATAACAAGATATACATTAAAAGAAAGAAAGCTTGATGACATCATCAGCTGGATACATGAAGAAAAATGTTTACGCGACCACCTTTACAAAGGGTTTCAGGACAATTATAAGCCACCTCTTTATGCATGCTGCAGCAATTGCGGTTTTTCCTTTAATGATTGGGAACCGGAACAGACACAAGCCGGACAGGACGCTTTTTCATGGGAAACAAAGCTGAAAACGTTATTTTTTATTGGAGACCATAGCAATGAAACAAAGTGAAATTGTTAAACAATTGACTGACAAACAGCTGACACAGCAGCTCATTTTTTCGCAGCTGTTATTATTAATGTTAAGTATATTTCTAAGTTTATTTCTGTTTGACAGTATGGCTGACTGGACCGGCTATTTCAGTTTGGAAATAAAAGATATTCTCTATATAGGTGTACCAGCGGGATTACTCATAGTCGCGATTGATTTATTGCTAATGTACATTTTTCCGAAAAAATACTATGATGATGGGGGAATCAATGATAGAGTCTTTCGAAATCGTTCCATTAAAGCAATTTTTGGTATTGCATTAATGGTTGCCGTTGTCGAAGAACTATTGTTTCGTGGTGTGATCCAGACGGTGTTCGGTTATTTGGCTGCAAGCACATTATTTGCACTTGTACATATCCGTTATCTGAAAAAACCTGTATTGCTGATTTCTGTATTATTTGTCAGTTTTTACATTGGCTATATATTTATCCTTACTGAAAATTTATTGGTTACGATGATGGCTCATTTTACAGTTGACTTTGTATTAGGGGTAATCATCCGCTTTCAGAAATGAGGTGCAGAAAATATGAACGAAACCGGGAATCGTGATAACCAGGGAGAAGAGCTGCAAAAACTTCTGGATGAAGTTGATGGCGGCAGAGAACAAAATGATCAGGAAGAAAAACAAAGGAATGAATCAGATAAAGAGACTGAACGCGAAGTCGATATCTTAAATTTACCGCCAAGAAAAGACGTGCATGGCAACCGGAACAAACGTACAAAATTCAAAATCAGCCATGCCTCAGGACGATTTATAGCTGTTATTTTCGTTTTAATTTTAATACTTGGTATTTCGTTTTATTTATGGGGAGATGAACTTATTGATACAATCAATCAAATCTAGATCTATCTCCTCCCATCTTTTCAATACGGGTTGCGCGTCTGTATAATAATGGTTTGGATATGGCGTGTAAAAACCTTATAAGCAATGCAAAGTAACAAATAATAATTATCATGTTCAACAAATACCAGAGACGCATATAGTATACTAAAGGATTAGTTGCTGTCTGCAAACGGTGATTTTTTGGATTGCGATAGCGGGAAGGTTTTAAAATGTAAATGTATGCAAGAAGGGGGATGCTTTATGCGTATTGAGCGGGTATCCAATAATCAATTCACCATATTTCTGACGTTTGATGACTTGATTGATCGCGGTTTTACTAAAGAAGATTTATGGTATGATGCGGCAAATGTACGTCATTTATTCAGTGATATGATGTATGAAGCAAGCACGGAATTGGGATTTGAACTTGAAGGGATGCTGCTGGTTCAGGTTCATTTGATGCAAGCACAGGGTATGCACGTGGTTGTAACCCAAAAGCAAAATGAATCAGCCTGGGATGACGATTTTGTGGAGATGAAAGTAACATTGGACGAGAGCAAAGAGCTGATTTTTTCCTTTGAAGGGTTTGAGGATATTATTGGGGTGGCATACAATTTAGTGAAATCAGGCATCAAAGGCGGTCAAATATATCATATGGATGAACGGTATTACATGTTGTTCCGGGAGGCTGAACTGCCTCAGAATAACAAAGAGAATATAATTGCAATCTTATCGGAATTCTCTTTCCCAAGCATTGTCACATCATACCGATTGAAAGAATATGGAAAAGTGATTATGGACTCATCAGCTATCAGACAAATCATTGATACGTTCTCCCGTTAAAATGGCATGCTTTACGAATAATGGATAACAGCGCTTTCATATCCCGTTTTTTTACTGAAAGAAAATCGATTTATCATATTGCATATTTAGTGGGAAGGTGTATACTAATCTCTGAGTACAGCTATAATAAAAATATTTTTGGATGATCTAGGAGGTAAATTCATGGTAGCCGATAATGCAGCAGATTCTGCCAAAGAAAAGAATGAAAGTACAGATGTATTAGCATCAACACGGACTGTTGTCCAAAATGCATTGGAAAAATTGGGTTACCCTGATGAAGTATTCGAATTAATGAAAGACCCTATGCGAATGATGACGGTAAGAATCCCTGTCAGAATGGATGACGGTTCAATAAAAATTTTCACCGGTTATCGTGCCCAGCATAACGACGCTGTCGGACCAACAAAAGGCGGGGTCCGATTTCATCCTAACGTTACGGAAAAAGAAGTAAAAGCGTTATCCATATGGATGAGTTTAAAAGCTGGTATTGTCGATTTGCCATATGGTGGTGGAAAAGGCGGCATTATCTGCGATCCGCGTGAAATGTCATTCCGCGAATTAGAAGGCCTAAGCAGAGGATATGTGCGAGCCATCAGTCAAGTCGTTGGTCCAAACAAAGATATCCCTGCACCTGATGTCTTCACAAACTCACAGATTATGGCATGGATGATGGATGAGTACAGCCGTATTGATGAATTTAACAATCCAGGGTTTATTACAGGCAAACCAATCGTTCTCGGTGGTTCACATGGCAGAGAATCTGCAACTGCTAAAGGTGTCACAATATGTATAAATGAAGCTGCCAAGAAAAAAGGGATTGATGTTAAAGGCGCAAGAGTCGTTGTTCAAGGCTTTGGAAATGCCGGAAGCTTTTTGGCGAAATTCCTATATGATGCAGGTGCCAAAGTCGTGGGTATTTCAGATGCTTATGGGGCACTTCATGAACCTGATGGTCTTGATATTGATTATTTATTGGACAGAAGAGACAGCTTTGGAACGGTGACCAACTTATTTGAAAATACAATATCCAACAAACAGCTGCTGGAACTGGATTGTGATATTCTTGTACCTGCTGCGGTACAAAATCAAATCACTGAAGAGAATGCCCATAATATTAAAGCAGACATTGTTGTTGAAGCGGCAAACGGCCCGACAACTTTGGAGGCAACCAGAATATTAACCGAACGCGGAATATTGCTCGTTCCTGATGTGCTTGCATCCTCTGGAGGAGTAACAGTTTCTTACTTCGAATGGGTGCAGAACAATCAAGGCTACTATTGGACAGCTGAAGAAATTGATAAGAAACTTCATGAAATCTTGATTAGAGCCTTCAATAATATCTATAATACTGCTGAAACAAGACGTGTTGACATGCGTCTGGCAGCATATATGTCCGGTGTGCGGAAAATGGCCGAAGCAGCAAGGTTCCGCGGCTGGGTGTAGAACAGAGGTCGGAAGTCGGATAAAAACAATCGGTAAGGTAAAGCATTTGTGGACGACATAAAAGCGAAATAAATGACGAAAAAACTCTTATCATGTATAGTTGGATAAGAGTTTTTTTGTCCCGCATGTAACGGACAGTAATCTGCCAAAGAACGGCAGCTAACTGCCCGTAAATGCCCAATTCTGTTCGGGCCTGCAGGACGCAGGTCACAAAGGCGTTGCAACACGACGTTGCGAATTTAGCCTTTGTTCCGCTTCTTCAGCGGGGAAAAGCGCCACGCTGAATGAAGTTTCACTTTATGGAATTAAAAAGTAAGGAAGTGCAATACGAATGCAAAAAGAACATACCATCATCGTGGGGGGCGGACCTTGCGGAATGTCATGTGCTATCGAACTGCAGAAATATGGCATTGATCCGCTGATCATCGAAAAGGAAAATGTGGTCAATACCATCTATCATTTTCCAACTCATCAAACGTTTTTCAGTTCAAGCGATAAACTTGAAATTGGAGGCGTGCCGTTTATCACTGAAAAGCAAAAGCCGGTTCGCAACCAAGCTCTTTCTTATTACCGGGAAGTTGCTATCCGGAAAAATTTAAGAGTGAATGCGTTTGAGAAAGTTAGCAATATCACGCCGTCTGACGGAAATAATATTGGCGTTGAAACCGAAAGAAAAGATGGAGAAAAACAAACATATTCAGCTGATAATGTCATCATCGCAACCGGTTATTATGATCAGCCGAATAAGATGAATATTCCCGGTGAAGAATTGCCAAAGGTCATGCATTATTTCAAAGAAGCACACCCATTTTACAATAAGAATGTTGTGGTAATCGGCGGAAAAAACTCTGCGGTCGATACAACACTTGAACTTCATAAAGCGGGGGCCCATATTACCGTACTCTATCGCGGGGATCAGTATTCTAAGAGTATTAAACCATGGATTTTGCCGGAGTTTGATTCACTTATCCGCAAAGAAATTGTTCACATGGAATTTAATGCACATACAACGGAAATTACCCAAGATAAAGTAATCTATACGGTTGGAAATGAAACAAAAGAAATCGACAACGATTTTGTATTTGCCATGACCGGCTATAAACCGGATCACCAACTCCTGAAGAATACGGGAATATTCGTTGATGAAAAAAACGGCCGACCATATTTTGAACCGGAAACAATGGAAACAAATATCCCAGGGGTTTATGTAGCTGGCGTTGTCGCGGCAGGTTATAATAACAATGAAATTTTTATTGAGAATGGCCGGTTCCATGGTGGGACAATCGCTAAAGCCATTACGTCAAAAGGGTAACAGCACAAGTCGGGCTCTTACCCTTTTATGCCTGACTAATAAATCTTCTCAAACATTTCTTTTAATTGATCAGCACCTGTTGTGGTTTCCAGTGTAATCAACAGTTTAAGTCTTGCTTTCGGCCCTGTTAAGCCGTCAGCAAAAATGACTCCCATTTCTTTAAGTTGTTTACCGCCCCCGTCATAGCCATATGTTGGCTGAACAGTTCCCTGATAACATCTCGATACAAGGATGACAGGTATGTTATTGTCCAGTAAACGTTTTAAAGATGGCAATGTTTGTTTTGGTAAATTTCCCTGCCCCAATCCCTCCAGCACAAGTCCATCTGGTTTCATTTCAAGTACAGCATCCAGAATATCACCGTCCATACCCGCGTAAGCTTTCAGCAAAAAAACATTGTGCGTGATTTTATTTACAGACAAGGTATTTCTTGCCACAATCGTATGATGGAAAATAATTGATTCTTTTGTGATAATACCGATGGGCCCGTATTGCGGACTTTGAAATGTCGCCACATTACTTGTGGATGTTTTCGTTACATTACGTGCCGTATGTATTTCATCGTTCATAACGACTAATACACCTTTATACCAAGCATCATCACAAGTGGCTGTCCTCAGTGAACTAATCAGATTATAAAGGGCGTCAGAACCAACTTCATTTGCTGACCGCATTGCCCCGGTGATGATTACCGGCTTATCAGTTTCTGAAACCAAATCCAGGAAATACGCTGTCTCTTCCAGCGTATCCGTACCATGTGTTATAACAAAGCCATCATATTCATTCACTTTTTCTTTAATGATGCCGGCCAGCTCCAGCATATGCTGTGGTGTTATTTGCGGCGATGGCACTGAAAATGGGGTTATTTCATCTGCATGTGCATATTGTTCAAACTGATGTGATAAATCTGATAATGGGTGCTTGTTCGCTGTTGTCACTTCCCCAGTACGTTTGTTTTCCAGCATTGATATAGTGCCGCCTGTATGGATAATGAGTATATGCTTCATAAACGATCACCTTTCCTGAACAATATTTCCATTTTGATGGCTACATGATATGATAAATTTAATAAAGCGAAACTTCATTCAACAGGGCGTTCTACCCTGTTGAATGTTAGTTGAGCAGAATCGGACATTTATGGACAGTTAGCCGCCGTTCTTTGGCGGGTTACTGTCCGTTATATGCGGGATAAAGCGAAACTCCATTCAGCGGGGTGCTCTTCCCCAGCTGAAGAAGAGGAACAAAGGCTAAATTCGCAACGTCGTGTAGCAACGCCTTTGTGACCTGCGTCATGCAGACCCGAGCAGAATCGGGCATTTAGGATCAGTTGGCCGCCTTTCTTTCGCGGGTTAATGGCCATTATATGCGTGAAATTTCATTCAGTAGAGCGCTTTTACCTACGCTTTTCCCTATTGAAAGCATACGGTATAAAAATGTGGAAGAGGTTTTAGAATGCTAGCTCTTTTTTCAGCGGGTATTGCGCCTGCATTTACATTAATGGCATTTTTTTATTTAAAGGATCGCTTCACTGAACCATTGTCATTAATGGTTAAAACTTTCCTGTTCGGTGCGCTGCTTGTGTTTCCGATTATGTTTATTCAGTACGGATTATCGGCTGAAAATGTAAGCAACAGCAGCTTTATTCAATCCTTTTTCTTATCGGGACTGCTTGAAGAATTTTTTAAATGGTTCATATTTATATACATCATTTTTCATCATACAGATTTTGATGCGCATTATGATGGTATTGTTTACGCTGTTTCCATAAGTCTGGGTTTTGCGACGGTCGAAAACATACTCTATCTGCTTACCAATGGTATTGATTATGCGTTTTCCAGAGCATTATTTCCTGTATCCTCACACGCCCTGTTTGGGGTCATGATGGGCTACCATTTTGGGAAGGCGAAAATGGGCAACGCTCACAAAAACCAGCATATTTTGCTCGCTTTAGTTGTCCCTTTCCTCCTGCACGGTACCTATAATTATATTTTGAACACGATAACGAGTGATTGGCTGATACTGCTGATTCCATTCATGATTGGTCTGTGGTTCCTTGCCTTACACCGCATGAAATCAGCAAATCAGCAAATTATGTCCGATATACAGCAGAAAAAGAAGATACAACCCTGAAATCCTTTGTATCCTGTGATATAAAGGATTTTTTAATGGTTTGATTTGTGGCTCTAGTTCCTCTAAAAATATTCCTGATGAATAAAAAGGTTATTTCGTAAAAAAATAGGTGCAACATGATAATGTTTAGCGGGAGGAAACGATATGACCTATAAAAAAATATTTCTACTTGTCATTATATGTCTGATGGCAATAGGACTGCAAACAACATATTCTGTGAAACCGGCCGAAGCATTTACTGAACAAGTTATTCAGCATGGTGCAGTCGGCGAAGATGTGATTGAGTTGCAGGCAAGGTTGCAATATCTCGGATTTTATAACGGGAATATAGATGGTGTTTTCGGGTGGGGAACGTATTGGGCACTGCGCAATTTTCAGTATGAATTCGGCATGGAAATTGATGGTCTTGCCGGAGCGCAGACAAAAGAAAAATTGGCCTCGGCAAGTGAGTATGACAGGGATTTTGTCATGAATCAAATAAACCAGGGAAATGATTTTACACATTACGGGGGTGTGGATAAGTCCAAACAGTCTGACCCAAGTCCCGGGAACAACAATAATACTAATAACAATACCAGCAACAATAATACAAACAAGAATACCACCAATAAGGATAGCAAGAATAACAATACCGGAAATAATGGTAATGCCGGTGCCGAGCCGACAGCTGTTAATGTGCCACAGGGATATTCGCAAAACGATATTCAATTGATGGCCAATGCCGTTAATGGTGAGGCAAGAGGGGAGCCATATGTCGGACAGGTAGCAGTGGCTGCTGTCATTTTAAACCGTGTCGAGAGTCCGACATTCCCGAATTCAATTTCTGGGGTCATTTTTGAGCCAAGAGCATTCACTGCAGTGGCTGACGGACAAATTTGGCTGACTCCAAACGAAACTTCCAGAAAAGCCGTTCTTGATGCGATTAATGGATGGGATCCATCGGGTAATGCTATCTATTATTTTAACCCGAATACGGCAACATCAGCTT
>NZ_DATGTI010000070.1:0-7093 GCF_035301925.1 Lentibacillus sp.
GTACTACAAACGTGGAAAGGCAACAGTTGACGATGGTGGTCACGCCATTGTCGGCGGATTTAACTATGGTCAGGGGTCCAGCCGTGAACATGCTGCACTTGCACCAAGATATTTAGGGTTGCGTGTGGCGCTTGTGAAGGACTTTGCCCGGATCCATTGGCAAAACCTTGTAAACTTTGGTGTGCTGCCGCTGACATTTGTCAACGAGGAAGATTACGATTTGCTTTCCACCGGTGATGTATTGGTGCTGTCTGATTTGCGGAATAAAATCCAGCAGGGGAATGAATTTGCCATTGATGTAAAAGATAAGGATGAACAAATTAATGTGAAACACAGCCTTTCTGAACGTCAAATCGACATTATGCTGAAAGGCGGCATCATTAACTGGGCAAAAGGCCGGCAACAGATAGGAGGGTAAACCATGGCTCGTGATAATGCGTGCAAAGCCTGTGAAGGAGAAGGCATACTTGCAGATGACGAAGGCTGGCAGTACCAATGCACTGTATGCGGCGGGGATGGCACATACGATGTTGATGATATTTCGAGACCAGCACGTGTCATGTCCGTTGATGAAAATAACCGGCTCCTGGATTGAAGTGGTGGAGTAGGTCACTTTCATTAAAAACTGTCTGTTTGCTGATGCGAACAGGCAGTTTTTGTTTGGTTAACGACGAATCATTGCAAAAGCGCCAGATTTCAATTCAAAATGCCAGACTTTTGTACAAAAATGCCAATATATCCTATTGATTTAAAAAAGAAGGAATCGGCGAGTGAGCCGATTCCAACTATTTGGACCTCTTTCTGTTTAATGCGGCATTGTTCCTTGCGTTGGGGCATAGCTTTGCTGGAACGCCTGCATATCCTGCTGCTGCAGTTGAGGCACTTGGTAATATTGATTTTTGTTTTGATAAAGGAATACTTCATAGGCCATTTCAATCATGTTTGGGACGCTATCTGCCAACACACGGCGCATAACAGGGTTGGTCATTTCCAGTGCGGCCATCGTAAACGCTGATGCAGCAGATTTTAATGAACTCATCATGAAGCCTGAAATCTTCTGGTCGTTGATTTCACTTACCGATTGGACCGGTGTTGAAGGCTGTGTCGGGGGTTGCATACCATACGTAACATTGTTGTTCTGATCCATTTTATAGGATTGCGTATCGACAGCCGGATCCTGTCCGGATTGAAACGTATCGACAATGGTATTGTAAAGCTGGCTGCAAAAAGCTCGATGTTTCTGTGACATGCTTAACAATTCCGGGTCCTGAATATACTGTTCATGCAGGACACACTGATCGATTGCACCGGTAAGCGAAGATAATGCTTCATGAGCATCGAACATATCATGACCGCCGTAATGTTGTTGTGGTGGCAGTTGCGTCGTGTCCGTGAAATTTTGCTGCTGGTTTTGCATCAACATAACCTCCTAAAAGTATTCATTGTTATTTTGGGATAAAAGGAATGCAATATGTATGTACACCCGATTTGTTTATTGCCATTTTTTATAAAGTAGTGCCCGCTATGAGGGTTTTTTGGTGTTTTGCACCGAGTGTACGAAGGTGCAAAACACCAAAACGAGCGAGAAGCCCACCAAAACGAGCGAGAGCAGTTGATAAGCGTGCGACAGCTATCTCAATCTGGGTTTCCAATAGTACAATAACCTTCTCACGATTACAATCGAATTTAAATGGTAAAAAGGGGCATTCCAAGCTAAAAGAATTTTGTTTTTTCGTGCCCCTTTTTCAGCATTTATTTCGATTCTATTTATAGAAGAAAAGTTAATTGCAGTGAAAATGACTCATTAAAATTTCAATAAATGACTTCATTAAACAATGTTGAATAGGTATAATTTTTAGTTATGAAGGATTTTTATATTTTAAAACCCGAAGGACCAGCTTTGGACAAGACTACACAGGTTTTTTATGAGAAGGGGTTTTTATAGATTGGCTGAAAATAATAAAAAAGAAAATATCGAAGTATGGGAAGATCTTGTCAATATAAAGGATCTGGTTATAAGTTTGATTATTTGCAGTGTGACATCGCTCGGCGGATATCTGATTGCACCGGAAAGTCAGCAGCCACTCATATTCGGCTTGGTTGGAGCAGTCACTGGCTTTATAATCAGCATAGTTATCATTAAACCAAAACGAAATTTCAGCTATACAGATGAGGAGTAGGCGTGATGGATATTGTATTAATTGGACAGATGGTTGTTGTAGCCCTTTTAGGTGCAGCATTATATACGATAATCGGGATTGCGCCCGGTACAGATGAAACGGCTGTACTTGCACCGGTTACACTGGTTCTTGTTATTTCCGGTATGGAACCAATTCTCGTTTTAACATTTTTCATAGCTGCGATTGTCGCGAAAAAATTGACGGACTCCATTCCGGTTGCGGTTGCAGGCATCCCGGGCGGTGTCATGTCTGCTCCGATGGTTGAACATGCGATGGTATTGAAAAAATACGGAAAACCTGATGTGAGTATTCGGAAAATGGCATCCGGTTCCGTGATTGGAACGATTGTTTCGGTGCCATTAAGTCTGTTGCTGGCAACGGCATTAATACCGCTTGCTGACGTAATTGAGCAATATTCAAGTCAGATCTTTTTCTTTGGCGCGATTTTCCTGGCATTGATGACGAAAAATCGCTGGTTTGCCGTATTATCGATTGTGCCGTTTGCATTTATCATTCAAGGGCTTCGTCATCTATATTGGGGACTGGATATTGTACCCGAAGATACGACCGTTTTCACATCATTTTTCCTCGGGATCACCATTGGACCGGTTATTTTAAAATTATTTGAATTGCTCAACGGACGAATCCGAAGACATCTGCCGCGTTACGGCACAAAAGAAATTGAAATGCGAAAAACAAAGGCGGAAAAAGGCTTTCCGAATCCGTTCAAAATTTTGGATAAGAATGAGACGATTTCAAGTGCTGTCAGCTCGGTATTTGGGGTGCTGACCTTTTTCATGAGTCCTGTTGGCATGACCATTTTTCTCGGTGAAATGATTGCAAGCCGAATCAAGGATCCTGTTAAGCGGGCAGCCCGGGCGATTTCCAGTATGGATGGCCTGACGAATGCGGCGTATCTTGCCGGCACACTGGTTCCGTTGATTGCGATTGGCTATCCACTTTCCCCAACGGCACTGGGACCCGGGCACGCTTTATTTAACGCGCCGCCAGTTTTCACATATGAACATAATTTGCATCATATTTTGTCAATGAATGACTTCGTGATGGCTACATTGATAGGAGCTGTGATTGCAATCAGCATCACCTTTTTTATAACAATCAAATATGCTCAGCGAATATGCGCGTTTGTTTTTAAATATATCCCGCATGAAGCGATGCTTGGACTATTTTTTGGACTTGTCATGATGCTGGCGTATATGGATGCTGGTGTACTGAATATTGCCGGTGTGCTGGTCATCGGCCTGGTAGCAGGGTTTCTGCATCGAAAAGGTGTCAATTATGGTGTCCAGTTCATGACGTTGTATGCAGCTCCATGGCTTGTGGGATTGATATTTTAAACGACTTCGGCCGGTGCTGTGAAACCTTCTGAAGACTTTCATCGTAGTACCGGATAAGAGGTGGGTTCCTGTGAGAAAATCTGTATATATGTCATGTTTGATCATCATCATGTTGGCGCTAGCTGCCGGCTGCATCGATGATGGCAGTGAAAACAAGGAGGATGATGCGGCTGTGAGCGGCAAATGGACAGGGTCAATTGATATCCCTAATCAGCAGCTTGACATCATTGTGAATTTAAACAATGATGACGAATGGTCCGGCACGATTAGTATTCCGGTACAGGGACTCGAGAATTATCCACTCTCCTCGGTGACGGTTGATGGAAGTGATGTCGCCTTTTTCATGGAAATTCAGGGACAGCAGATTTCATTTGATGGCGCACTTAAGGATGACGTGATTGAAGGTGACTTTAGCCAGTATGGACAGTCGTTTCCGTTTAAACTGACAAAAGGCGGTCCTGTAGACGAAGATGACGGGAATTTTGCAAGTGTGGAAACGGGAGAAGGAATCCTTTATGGTGAGGTGGAAAAACCTGACAGGGAAGGGCCTTTTCCGGTTATGCTGATTATTCCCGGATCGGGCCCGACTGACCGCAATGGCAATTCTAATGCCATTAAAGGAGAAAATAACAGTTTGAAGCTGCTGGCAGAAGGGTTGGCCGAGTATGGTATTGCCAGTGTGCGCTATGATAAGCGTGGCGTCGGGAAAAACCTGGAGGCAGCCATTCCGGAAAATGAACTTAAGTTTGATCAATTTGTGGATGATGCCGTGGCATGGACAGAGCTGCTGGAACAGGAAGAAGCTTATTCAAAAATCGGCATCATCGGGCACAGCCAGGGTTCGCTGGTCGGTATGCCGGCTGCACAAGAAGGACATGCTGATATTTTCATCTCACTTGCCGGAGCCGGCCATTCGATTGATCAGGTGCTTTATGAACAGCTGGAAGCCCAATTGTCCGGGGATTTGCTGCAGGAAGCCGAAAATATTCTGGAAAAACTGAAGCAGGGTGAAGCGGTACAGGATGTGAGCCAGGAACTGCAAAGCGTTTTCCGGCCATCTGTTCAGCGTTTTTTAGCGTCGTGGATACAATATGATCCGGGTAATGAAATGGCTCAATTGGAAGTACCGGCCCTTATTGCTGGCGGCGGCCGTGATTTTCAGGTTCCAGTCAGTGAAGCAGAACGGCTTCATGAGGCCCAGCCGAATGCTGATCGATTAATTTTTGACAACATGAACCATGTGCTGAAAGAAGCACCGGCAGATGAAGAGGGGAATATGGCAACTTACAGCGATCCGGAACTTCCATTGGCAGATGGGTTGATGGAGGGGATGATGGATTTTTTAAAGGAAAATGATTTTCTGGAATAATTAGGTGAATTTTACTTTTTGCCTATGCCAAGTAACCCATAACTGCATTTTAACACAGTCAAAATTGGAATTTAGTTGCTTTAAGTAAATGTAACATTTATTTTTGTCTATTCGTATTACTGTCGGATTTCAGGTATACTTTATGAAAGCACAAATGGCGGTGCTGGATTCAAGTCATATACAAGAAAAGGGGGAGAGTGAGGAATGGAGGATAAAAAACCGATCCAATTTGATGAACGCATTCATTTAATTGATGGATTTGATTTAGATGTTCCGGAGCGTACAGGGACATATGTGATTGATGAAGATGAACTGACACTCATCGAAACCGGGCCAAGTCCATCGGTGAAGTATATTAAAAAAGGCTTGTATGACCTGGGTTTTTCTCTGGATCAGGTCAAGTATATCATCGTAACGCATGTCCATCTTGATCATGCAGGTGGGGCAGGGCTGTTATTACAGGATTGTCCCAACGCAACAGTGGTGGTCCATCCGAGAGGGGCCCGACATTTAATTAATCCGAAAAAGCTGGCTGCAGGGGCAAGAGGTGTCTATGGTGAGAGTTTCAGCGAACTGTTTGAACCGATTATTCCAATACCGGAAGACCGTCTGATGACTAAAGACGACGGTGAAACACTTAAAATTGGTCATAACTGTACATTGGAATTCCTGGATACACCCGGGCATGCCAGACATCACTTTAGTATTTATGACCCTATCAGCAACGGCCTGTTCACCGGTGATACGGTTGGCATCCGTTATCAGCAGCTGATTCGTGAAGGGATTGACTACTTTTTACCCTCCACATCGCCGAACCACTTTGATCCAAACGCCATGCATGAATCCATCGACCGTATTCGCAGTATGAATTTGGACAAAATTTATTACGGGCATTTCGGCATGACCGAAGACGTTAATCAAGCGCTTGATCAAGTTTCGGAATGGCTTGATATTTTTGTTGAAATTGGCGAGGAAGTCGTTTCAGAAGGTAAAGGATATGATGTTCTGGCATCACGCATGCTGGAGCAGGTTAAAGGTGATTTATCGATCAAAGGGCTGCGGACTGACCATGATGTCTACATTGTACTGAATCTGGATATGCAGGTATGTGCCCTCGGTATCATCGATTACTTCAAAAAACTGAAACAATGAAAAAATGCCTGTCATGTACGGTGGCAGGCATTTTCAGCTTATCCACTTTTTGATGATATGATCAACGTGCGCTTTTCCAGCCGCATCCAATAAATAATCGATGTCCATAATTTCAGGGTCATTTTGATGAATTTTAAACATTCGCTCAGCCCATTCATAATCATCTGTCCATTCCGGATTATCTGGATGTGAAACAATAGCGGACTCAAGTCTGTGAATAATCAGGTCCTCTACACCTATTACATAGATATGGAGTCCGTTTTCCAACTTCATTTCAATAACTTTCTCCTTATTCCCTTCTAAGTAGTTATCCGGTATTTCAATGGAAATCTCTAATTCCTGATGATACCAGTTTCGTCCTTCCTTGTTAAATCCAAGTTCATTGGTGAGCAGTTTATCGAATTTATCCCGCCCATCACTAATTAAGTCGATATCATAGGTGGTATAGTTGTTTCTGGTATATAACTCTACGGATAAGCCGCCAACGATTATTGGTTGAATGTTATCTTGTTGAAAGTAAGTTGTTAATAGGCCGCAGACTTGAATCATTCTCTCATGTTTGGAAAGATATTTGAGATCTTGAAACTTCTCCTTTAGCTCATTCAGATGGATCATAATACATTCTCCGTTTACCGATCATTTTCATTTTTCCTTCCTGTTTGGCACGTTCAACACTGGCTTTTGCAATTTCAGTTAAAGCTTGCCGCTCATCTTCTGATCGCAGTCTCGTGCGTCGGACTCTTGGTTTTTTAGCTCTTTTTTCATTTAGCTGTTGATTGACTCGTTTGCGGTTTTCAGTGATGTTTTTATTAACCTGCGTTATTCTGACTGATCGCATGAGGACACCACCTTTATTCCTTCTTATAATCATTATAACCTTATTTCGGCGAAAAGTACCATTTACATTTCAAATTAATCGATTCGGGTACGCTTTGGTGAATAATTATTCGCTCTATGGGAATTCAGAAGATGGGGTCTTGGTATTATTGTCCTTTGGCTTTTTTCTGACGTACATCATGATAAGGTATATCATA
>NZ_DATGTI010000071.1:0-47262 GCF_035301925.1 Lentibacillus sp.
GGGCAATTTTATAACCGATATTCCCTGCTTCAAGACTTGGGAAAATAAAGACATTTGCATCACCTTGAATCTCTGAATCCGGTGCTTTTTTCGCGGCAACACTCGGCACAAATGCTGCATCAAACTGAAATTCACCATCGATTACAAGTGACGGATTCTTTTCCTTCGCCAATTTCAGTGCTTCGACAACTTTCTCAGTCTCCTCTGATTGGGCTGAGCCCTTGGTGGAAAAGCTGAGCATCGCAATTCGTGGATCGACATCGAACAGTTTAGCCGTATTGGCGCTCTCGACCGCGATTTCAGCCAAATCCTGACTGTCGGGATTCATATTGATCGCACAATCAGCAAATACATATTTTTCATCATTGCGAACCATGATAAACACACCGGACGTTTTCTGAATATCGTCCTTCGTTTTAATGATTTGCAATGCCGGGCGAACAGTATCCGCAGTCGAATGAGCTGCACCACTGACAAGCCCGTCCGCCTTATCCAAGTAAACGAGCATCGTCCCGAAATAATTTTCATCCAGCAGTGTTTGTCGTGCCTGATCAGTGGTCACCTTCCCTTTGCGCCGTTCAACAAAAGCATTAACCGCCGTATCAAACTCCGAAAAATCACGTGGATCCATCAATTCGCATGCAGAAACGTCCACACCAACAGCTTCCGCCTTTTGCCTGATTTCCTGTTCGTCACCAATTAATATCGGCGTCACAATTTCGGCAGCAGACAACTGACTGGCAGCTGTCAAAATCCGTTCATCGTGCCCCTCGGGAAAAACGATTTTTTTATGTGTATGTTGTAAACGATCTTGGATTTGTTCAAAAAGATGACTCATTACGAACACCTCCTATAACATAGGATACCGTGAACCGTGTTATCTTGAAAACAAAGACATTCAATTGTCATTCTTTTTTTGACAGAAACATGACAAGCATCCTATTCCCATGCTTAACATACCCTAAATATGATATAGTTAATACACATGGGAATAAAAGGCTGATCATTCGGCATCATTTCATTTGGGATCTTGTCGTCGAATAAGTCAGTACTGATAAGCAATCAAAGATTCATTTTGATAAATATAGTAAAAGAAATGAAGGAGCGATTTCATATGGCAGCTGAAGCAGTAAAAACACTAGACGGCTGGTATTGTCTGCATGACATGCGCACCATCGATTGGACATCATGGAAATTGGCATCGGCGGATGAACGCCAACAAGCTATTGATGAATTCAAAAACCTGCTGACAAAGTGGGAAGACGTTGAAGCTGCAGAAAATGGCAGTCACGTTCTCTACCAAGTTGTTGGCCAAAAAGCGGACTTGATGTTCATGTTTTTGCGCCCGACAATGAACGAATTGACCGATATTGAAACAGAATTCAACAAATCAAAATTTGCCGAGTTTCTACGTCCGGCTCACTCATATGTCTCCGTTGTGGAAATTTCGCAATACAGCGGCAACAGCTCAGCGGATGATCCAAAGATACGGGAGCGGCTCTATCCGACCTTGCCAAAATGGGAGCATATGTGCTTCTACCCGATGGATAAACGGCGTGCGGGAGACGAGAACTGGTACTCGCTTGATTTCAAAGAACGGACAAGACTGCTTTATGAACATTCAAAAACCGGCCGTCAATATGCCGGGGAAGTGAAACAAATCATTACCGGATCATTCGGCTTCGATGACTGGGAATGGGGCGTCACCCTGTTTGCCCATGATGCGCTGCAGCTGAAAAAAATCGTCTACGAAATGCGCTTTGACGAAGTGAGCGCCCTCTATGGTGAATTCGGCGAGTTTTTCGTCGGGAATCACCTGGCAAAAGCGGATATTGATGATTACTTGGAAGTTTAAACAGAAGGCAAACGTCAGTTTTTTAAGACGAATCGGTGGACAAGCCTAACGGGCTCCGTTAATGCATCTTATTTAATAAGCAAAACAGTTAAAAGGACCACACAGATGAGACATATCTAAATGTGTGGTCCTTATTTTAATCTGACTTGGCGTTGATTGTTTTTAGCGCCTTGCTTTCATCGTGTTTCTTAACATAAATTTTATAAACTTTTCCCAAGTCACTGTGAGGCCCACCACGTGTTGCGCTGTTATTGGCAGTGGTTATAGATACTCTATACTTCATGCGAACCGCTTCTAAACGAGAAATAATCTTATAATAATCTTGTTGTTTTACCGCCGTATAAACAAGTGTTTTTTTACTTGACAATAAGTATTCAATTATATTTATAAAGAATTGCAAAGTTTATCCCCCAACAACTACTGTTCCGGTAAATATACGAATAACCTCTTAAGGATGCTTCAATAAATTCATTTTTTAACTTAAGTGCTGTCATCATGACTCATATCTTTATTTTAATAATATTATGGTTCTTTGAATCCAAATATACCTGATAACGTTACAATATGAAAGAGCAACAACATTAGCTCAAAAATTGTCGTAAAACTATCAGCAGTTTTTTCTCCGCATCTGTCATCATTTCCACCCGTCTCACATACATATAACGAGAGACCAAAACAGCTTGAGCTTCACAGAAATGAGGTATTCCGTTTGGCAGTTATCCCAGTTACCGAAAAAGGCGTTAAATTACTGGCACGATTAATGCGTGCAGAGGCTGAAGGTGATGGTAGACTCGGTATGCTGATGGTCGGCAATACCGGTGTTAACCGTGTCCGTGCCGATTGTCTCGATTTTACAAACATCAATAATCTCAATGACATGGTTTTCCAAAGCCCGGGCGGATTTGAAGCTACACAAAAAGGCTATTTTTACCAGCGTGCACGCCAGCAGGATATACGGCTTGCCCGGAGAGTCATAAATGGTGAGCGATTCCATCCGGCAACCAATTCATTGTGGTTTTTCCGGCCTGAAGGAAGCTGTCCGGCACAATGGTTCGGGCAATGGAATGCCGGCAGATATAAAGCCCACTGTTTTTATGCACCTTTATCGTCTGAATGTCCAAAAGTTTATTAAATTACAGGAGGTTTTTTCATGAGTGAGAAGGATAACAACGCAAATTACCCGTACGCAGACTACTATCAGCCATATCCCTATTACTATTATCCGCCGTCATCCCCGGCGTACTATCCTGTTTACGACCCGCGGCAAGTTCCGCAAAACCAGCAGCAACAGCCACAGCAGCAGACTCCCGGTCAGGGTATGCTACCGATGGAACAATCATACATTGAAAACATTCTGCGGTTAAACGAAGGAAAACGTGCGACGGTTTACATGACGTTTGAAAATAATGAGGAATGGAATGCTAAAATATTTCGGGGTGTTATCGAAGCAGCCGGCCGGGATCACATTATTTTGCGTGACCCGCAGACAGGCAGAAGATACTTGCTCTTAATGATTTATCTGGATTATGTCACTTTTGATGAAGAATTAAACTATGAATATCCATATGGCAATGACGGACAAATGTCACAATACCCGCCGAGATAATGCGGAAAGATTTTCACCGCTAACGCTACTTGAACGAGCCGGACTTCTTACGGGCACTGATCCTCACTACTTATCTGGTATCTGTTATATCTTGAAGTGAGGATCTTATTCCCATGAAAATAAATATTTTCAAGATGGTTGAATACTCATACCTGGTTGATAAAGCGTCCGGTATTAATTCGGGCGCTTAAGTTTGTTCTGGACACAAAGGGGCTATTCTTATGCACAACCCATATGAAAAATACATACGCATGGAATTACTGAGTCTGGCATTTGCTGTCATCATCGGAGTGATTGCTGTCGTGCAAGGCTATGTAATCATCATGCTGTTTTGTGTGTATCTGCTGGCTTTCAGCATTGTTTGCGAAGGGTTTCTTCACCTTAATTCCAATCATACTGCTGACGGCTTCAAACAATTTGTCAAAGCCGGGATGCTGATGCTGCTGGCGACGATCCTCTTTTTCTCGTTATAGCACTCACAAATATTTAATAACCGCATATCCGAGCAATACCCAGCCAATCAAAAAGGCAACGCCGCCAAATGGCGTAATCATGGCGAATATTTTGATTCCACTGGTTGAATAAATATACAGACTGCCGGCAAACAGAACAATACCGATAAAGAACATCCAGCCGGCCCAGACCAAACCGGCGCTTTGCAATTTCGCCAGCAGCAGGCCGGTAACCAATAAAGCCATTGTATGGAACATTTGATAATTGACAGCTTTCTCCCATGTCCCCAGAGCTTTTTCAGTCAATTTCCCTTCAAGTCCATGTGCTCCAAATGCGCCTAAAGCAACTGCCAAAAAACCGTTAATCGCTCCCAGTACCAGAAATAACTTCATATCTTAACACCTCTCATCGTGCAACTGGTGAACCTCTCCACCTAAATCAAAGATTTTGATGGAGCTTCCCTGTTCATGGACGTTCGCTTTGTTCTAAAGAACCAAGTCTTACATCATCTCCAAGGGCTTTGTTTTATACTGATCGGACAGGACCTTGCCCTACAGTTAGAACAATCGATTATGCAGTTGAAAGCAGACCCAAGGAAGCCAGTCCAGCTTTTTCAATATTGATGGCCGCATTATGGTCACGGTTAAGAATGGTTCCGCATGACTTACATACATGAGTTCTGACAGACAGTGACTTTTGTACACGTGCCTCACAGCCGGAACAGTCCTGACTGGTATAATGTGGTTTAATTTTTTCGAGCTTTCCGCCTTTATTGTTACATTTGTATGCGAGCATATTAGTAAAAGCATCCCAGCCAGCGTCATAAATCGCCTTTGCCAAATGACGATTTTTCACCATATTTCGGATTATCAGGTCTTCCACAAAAACAAATTTATAAGTCTTCGAAACACGGTAACTTAATTTATGGAGAAAGTCACGACGCTGGTTTGCAACTTTCATGTGTATATGCTGCACCTTTTGAAGTTGTTTCTTCCAATTATTTGAGCCTTTTTTCATACGGGAAAGTTTCTTTTGCGCTCGATTCAATTTCTTTTCTTCTTTCAAGAGGAACTTTGGCTTTTCGACTGTCGTCCCATCGGATAAGACGGCAAACTTTTGAATACCCACATCAATACCTGTTGATTGAACAGGGAAATCAACCGTTTCGTTTACGTGTCTTTCGACGCTAAATATCGCAAACCAACGGCTGCCCTGACGTTTAATGGTGACTTGTTTCACTTTGCCTTCTAATGGACGTTGAAAGTTTACATACACTGCGCCGAGCTTTGAAATCAGTAGATAATTGTTGTCGTCTAACGAAGCAGCGTAACGCACATCACGTACTTTGACTTTACCGGTTTTCTTGTCCTTTCTCTTTTGTTTATCAATCCCGAATTGTGTAAATGTCAGTGAATTATAATCTTTGTATTTCTTGATTTTCGGATAACGTGCACGCCCTTTAAAGAAGTTTTTGTAAGCCCGTTCCAAACGGAAGAAAACCTCCTGCAAAGGCTGTGATGGTATCGTTTTTAGAAGTGGGACCCTTTGTTTATCCGCTTTTTGCTGTTTTTGTAATTGAGTTCGGGATAATCCCGTCTTGTTCTTTTGGTAAAAACGCTGTTTGTCCAAAAGAGCGGAATTGTACTGCTGTCGGCAAATGGATAGCCACCTATCCAATGTTTGCATCTGTTCCTCGTTTGGAAACATTTCATATTTATAATTCATGCGTTCCAGCATTTGTTGTCACCGCCCGAACATTAGCTTTATCATCATTATATCAAACGTATGTTCGCTTGTCTAGTACTTTATAATTTTTTGTAAAAAAAAAGCACCGATTCATCCCCCACTAAATCACAGATTTTGAAGGGGACTTCTCGGCAAAGATGTTAAAAATCAAAAATGGATGCTCCGTTTGCCCCGTCATGATCAATTGTGTCATGTTTTGATTTCGGTTCGTGTACAGCCGCTTCCGCTTTATCTCCCATCATCGCTTTCATCTCACAAGCTGTCATATCACGTTCAGTACCGGGGGCAGACTGTTCTTCCAATAATAATTCACAAAGAAGCTGGATATTGGCAATGTGTTTCTTCATGGCAGCTTCATCTGCTGACATCTGCTGTGCTTCTGTCAATTCCCGCTTCATTTTATTCAGAATCGTATCCGTTGCCACTGCCATCATGACCTCTCCTTTGTCACTTTGACTACTATGTCTAAAACTGATACACACAGTATAACACGAACTGATTTATGGCCATATAAAAAGCCTTGGTTGATTCCAAGACTTTTTCGGTTTCTTTTTTTATCCCGCCATCCACAGCAATATATGGCAGAAGACAATTAAAATTGCTGGGGAGAGCAACTGCCAGTAAAGGTTCAATTCACGCCACAGGTTACAAAGACGTTGCAACAGGGTGCCCGGGAACTTAGCCTTTGTTCCTTATCGCTGTGGAGAAAATACACGCCACTTTATGATCAACTGGTGTTCATCTGCTGCTGCTCTTCTGTATAGCCCTCATAAACCCATTGGAGAAAAGCAAGCTCCTTTTCCCGAAGTTCCCTGCCAAGCTGCTCTTCCGTACTCTTTTTTATCTGCAAAAAGCTCTTCATAACGCTATAATCCCCCCAGAAAATACAACGCAGATAATTTATTATTCATTGTACTGGTAAAATTCAAGTGAATCAATACTAAAACTCAAATATACAAAATATACAGATAACTGGCAGATTTCAACAATTTACTGTTCCAGATGTTTTTGTGCTTCCAATTGGTTTTCCAATTCAGAAATCCGTTCACGCAATTCATTGATGTCTTCCTTTGTCGCAAGGCCGAGGTCTTTGGCCAGCTGTTGTGTCTGCTCATATTGTTTGGCGTTCCATTCATCCGTTTTCATTTCACCTTTATCGATAAAATTGCGCATAACCGTTCTTGCCTGTTCCTGCGTCAATTCATTTTTCTTAACCATTTCCTGCAGTTTGTTATCCAATTTTTCTTTTCCGGAAACAGCTGCACCAAGTCCCAGCAGAAATCCTTTTTTTAAGAAATCACTCATGATCAGCACTCCTTCTTTTATATGTCTTTCCGTTTTTCTGTGGGTCACTGCCCATTAAATCGAGATAAACTCTTAATGTTAAACCTAACATAACGGTAATTGTCAGCAAAAGCAAGCTGATCAACCCGATGGCCGAAAATAGTCAGTACCTTATAACTATTCCCGTCATCCAAAACCCCAAAACATAGAATCTCTACTATATGTTATATTTTTATCTTGTTTCAAATATGAATAGCAATAACCTTCCAAATTTATCTGGTTATCATCCGCCGCTTCCTATATAATGAAGACAAGGCAATTTGATGAGGGGGGAGAATATGGAGAAAAAATCATATAAACCCGGTGATCATTTAAAATTTATTATTCCGTCACTAATTGGCGTATTCCTATTTATGACACCTGTGAGCTCCGGGGATGGTCTCACCATTCCGATTGCGGTTTTAGCCGGCTGGGTTCAGGAAGCTTTGGCGGGACAACTTTCCGCTATTATGATGATAATCATTGTACTGACAGCTGTGATGACCGTTATCGCCAGAATGAAAGGCCCGGATGCTTTTCAGAAAACACCTTTCTTTCAAGGACTGTTTTATACAAGTATCTTTTGGACCATCACCCGGGTTGCAGCAGCTGTTTTTGCAGTCATGGTGTTCTTCCGGCTGGGGCCCGAAGCCATTCACAGTGAGGTTACCGGTCAGATGCTTTTAGGGGACTTATTGCATGTCCTGTTTGCTGTTTTTTTATTTGCCGGACTGTTCTTGCCGCTGTTGATGAATTTCGGTTTACTGGAATTATTCGGCACCTTGATGACAAAAATCATGCGGCCATTATTTAAACTGCCAGGAAGGGCGTCAATTGATTCATTGGCATCATGGATTGGTGATGGCACCATCGGGGTTCTGCTGACGAGCAAGCAGTATGAAGAAGGCTACTACACCAAACGTGAGGCTGCTATCATCGGGACAACTTTCTCTGTTGTGTCCATCACGTTTACGCTTGTGATTATCAGTGAAGTGGGACTTGGACATATGTTTATACCATTCTATCTGACTGTTATTGCCGCCGGGTTCATTGCAGCACTCATCATGCCCCGCATTCCGCCATTGTCGCGGAAAGCGAACACTTATATCAACGAAGCTGCAGACGGTATTGAAGAAAAAATTCCTGAAGGCCATACCATTTTTACATTTGGTTATCAAAAAGCTTTGGATAGAGCCAAAAAAGAAACTAGTGTCTATAAATTTTTTAAAGAAGGCGGACAGAATATCCTTGATATGTGGATGGGTGTAGCGCCAATTGTCATGGCATTCGGTCTGATTGCTTTGATGATTGCTGAATTCACACCGGTGTTCACCTGGCTCGGGCTTCCGTTCATCCCGCTTTTGGAACTGATGCAGGTGCCATATGCACAGGAAGCATCCGAAACGATGTTAATCGGTTTTGCCGACATGTTTCTGCCGGCTGTTATTGGTGCGTCGATTGAAGCGGAAATCACCCGTTTCATCATTGGGGCCTTATCCGTCACCCAATTAATTTATATGTCTGAAGTCGGGGGTCTTTTGCTCGGTTCCAAAGTGCCGGTTTCACTGAAGGATCTGTTTATCATATTCCTGCTGCGCACTATTATCACTCTGCCGATCATTACACTGATTGCGCATATGATATTTTAAAAACTGAATTCATTTGTTAATGAAAACCCCCGTGCCATTCTTGAAAGGCCGGGGGTTTTATCTATGATGATAAAGGAGGTATCATCTACCATACGTATTCAACGGAACTTTTGATTCACGACACATGTTTATCCATGCTCAATGCGGTATTATTTGGCATTTCCTCATCAGCCTTGCCTGTTCGGCCTCCTTTTCAAGAGATCCCAAGACCCTTTACTGTATCCATTCTTAAATGCTATAACTTTAGCCGCGGGTTCCAGACATATCCTTGAGACATCTGTATCCGGTCTTTTTCAATCATGAATAGCTGAAGAATCGATTGCTCCAATTACTTTCACGCGTTTTCACCGTATTGCTGCTCCTGTTTGCGGCTATGCATGAATTTATTTTTCAAAATGGACATTCTTCCTTCAATGAGCGGCTGCCAGATACCCTGGATTGGTCTGCTGGATAAAACTAACACAATCAATGCCGACATGACGGCAAGGCCAAGCAGATCAATCACATGGTTGACGGCAAACAAATCGGCTTCCCGGAAAAACTGAACAAAAAAGCCATGCAATAAATAGACGTAAAGTGTTCTGGTTCCCAAAACGGTCAGTCTGCTGCGCTTTTCCGGTATCCAGGCTAAGACACTGGCCATCATGAGTACCGATGTGACATAAACAAGCAGCCTGGCAATAATACCGTACTCAGGAAGTCCTAAAGTGCTGTACGATTTAGAGGCCAGCAGCCAGCCTGTGTTGAAATCAGGCGCGAAGTAGATGCCAACAGCTACAGCCATCATCACCACAACTGCCGCGGCCTTGAGCTGTATTTGTTTCAGCCACATAACCTGATTTTGCGTCAACCAATACCCCATAAGGAAGAATGGAAAAAAGACAAAGGTGCGCGATAAGCTGAATGTGTGGCCGACTTCGCCAAAATAGCCGACGATCAGCCCGATACCCACCGATATGGCCAGACCCATGGCAGCCGGTATTTTTTTGAACCAAATCAGGAGTATGTGCCAGCTAAATAAGCTGAATAAAAACCATAATGACCAATGTGGATAGAACATCTCCAGCTGCCAGCCATCTTTCCCGATCAGAAAATAATAGCCGGTATAGATAAGCTGGAAAATCATATATGGGAATAACAATTTTTGCGCTAATTTCGTTATATATTTTCGATTCCCCGAACCTTTTGCAAAAAAACCAGACAGAAAGATAAATGCCGGCATGTGGAATGTATAAATCCAGAGATACAGGGTATTCATGCCCTGGGATCCATCAACAAAAGGCTGGATAACGTGACCAAACACGACAAGGAAAATTAACATCAATTTGGCGTTATCAAAATAAGCATTCCGTTCCACTTTCCTCATCCCTTTACGTTTATAATCCTTTAGTTCCCACTACCACTATACCCGATGTGAAACAAAAATACGTCAGGCAAGCGTCATTTGTTATTGAAATGTAAATGGAACGAAATGAATGACATTATTTTGCCACTTTCTTCTTTTCTTTTGGTGAAACGGCTGTTTTTCGTTTTGTTTTTGATTTTTTATCTTTTTGGGCACGGTCAAGCGATTCCTGAAGAGCATCCATCAGATTGGTAACATTATCCGGTTTTGGTTTTTCCTCAGCTGTTGTCACCTCATTACCGTCTTTCTTCGCTTCAATCAGGTCCATTAAAGCTGTCCGATATTCATCCTTATATTTTTCCGGGTCAAACTCAGCCGACATCTGATCAATCAGCATTTTCGCCGTTTCCAGCTCTTTTTCTTCGTTATTGGTTTCTGCCGGAACGTTCGGGACATCCTTGACATCTCGCACTTCATCCGGATAATGAATTGTTTCCACAACGAGCGTATTTTGATAAATTCGGATGACCGCCAGCTGTTCTTTTGAGCGGATCATTATTTTGGCAACACCAATCTTGCCGGTTTCTTCAAGGGCCGAGCGCAGCAGCCCATATGATTTGGACCCGCCTTCATTTGGTGATAGATAATAGCTTTTTTCAAAATAAATCGGATCTATTTCGTCCAAATCGACAAAGTCCATGATCTCCACAGCTTTGTCCCCTTGCTCCTTTTTTAAATTCTCCAGCTCCTCATCATCGAGCACGACAAATTTATTTTTGGCATATTCATACGCCTTGACAATCTCATCATTTTCCACTTCACGGTCACAGTTCGGGCATACTTTCTGATATTTGACCGGCGTTTGGCATTCCTTATGCAGGTTGCGCAGTTTGATATCTTTGTTTTCCGTGGCAGCATGCATTTTCACCGGAATGTTGACAAGCCCGAAACTGATCGTCCCTTTCCACATCGTATGCATGAAAAAAACAACTCCTTTTTTCGTTTAGTTTGGCATTTGGTGCGTGAATTTATCCGGTTGTTGTGAGGCATTTTATAAAGAGAGGTGTTTTGATTGTGAAATTAATGAAGCCGATTGCCAGTGAGGATATACCTGCGGGTGCGGATTGGGTGTACGAGGTGAAATATGATGGTTTCCGCTGTGTGCTCGATTGGGAGACAGATTCAGTACGGTTAATCAGCCGCAACGGGATCGATTTAAGCAGCAATTTTCCCGAGATTGTGGAGACGTGTCTGGAGCAGGTGTCGCTGGTTGAGGATTATTTGCCCCTGAAAATGGACGGTGAGCTGGTCGTGCTGAATAACGCTTATCAGGCGAATTTTGGGTTGATTCAGAAACGTGGCCGGTTGAAAAAACGAGATCTCATTAAGAAGCAGGCAGCTGCACGTCCGGTCAGCTTTATGGCCTTTGATCTGTTGGCGTGTGAGGGCGCTGCGTGTGTTGAACAAACGTTTGATCAACGGAAAAAGAAATTGGCGGATGTTTTTGCTGGCGAGTCTGAACTTGGAAAGCGGGTACATTATGTTGATTTTGCCGAAAATGCAGATAAAATGTGGGACGAGATTTTTGTTCACAAAGGAGAAGGGGTGGTTGCTAAGCGCAAAAACAGCCGCTACCAGCCTGAGAAAAAACATCACGACTGGGTTAAAACCAAAAACTGGCGGACGATTGAAGGGTTTTTGACGTTTTACGATCCGAAAAATGACTATTTTACTGTTTCGGTTTACCGGGATGATGTGGTGCAGGAACTTGGCAAATGCAAGCACGGCCTTGATGAAGAAGCTTTTGCTGTGTTGCGGGATTTGTTTTTATCAAAAGGTACGAAAGAAAAGGATGGTTATCGTCTCCCGCCGGCCATATGTGCTGAGATACATACACTGGATTTGTTGAAGGGCGAGCTGAGGGAACCCGAATTCAGCCGCCTTGTTCCGGATCGTGAGGCTGGGGGTTGTACATGGAAAAAACTGCAGCTGGACCTCGCCATGCTGCCTGAAAAAATTGAGGTTTCGAACACCGATAAAATGTTCTGGCCGTTACCTGGTCTGAAGAAAGGCGATTTGCTCGTCTATATGCGGGAGATTGCCCCATATATGCTGCCATTTTTAAACGAGCGGCTGCTTACGATTATCCGCTGCCCGGATGGTGTAGATGGTGAATCTTTTTTTCAGAAACATCTGCCGGATTATGCACCGGATTTTATGGGCGGTGTGGAGGGCGACGGCGAGATGCATTTTGTCTGCAATGATCTCGATTCGCTCATCTGGTTTGCCAATCACGGGACGCTGGAATACCATATTCCGTTTCAGACGGTGGGAAGTGAAAACCCGTGTGAAATCGTCTTTGACCTGGACCCGCCAGACAGGAAGCGATTTTCACTTGCGGTCAAGGCAGCGAGGTTATTGAAACAACTATTGGATGATCTCCGGCTCGTATCGTTTGTCAAAACATCCGGCGGCAAAGGACTGCAGGTGCATATTCCCCTGCCTGATGATAGGATGACCTATGAAGAGACGGGGGTATTAACGCAAGCGATTGCCTGGACACTGGAAAAAAGCCATCCGGACTTATTTACGACGGAGCGGTTTAAGAATAAGCGCGGCGATCGGCTCTATATCGATTACTTGCAGCACGGGGAAGGTAAAACGCTGGTGGCCCCTTATTCCCCACGGAAGCGGGAAGATGCCACGGTTGCCGCGCCATTGTTTTGGGATGAGGTTGATGACGCTTTGCAGCCCGATATGTTCCGGATCGATAATGTAGTTGAGCGTGTGCAAAAGACCGGGTGCCCGTTTGACGGATATTTTAAAACGGGTAAACAACAAGTGCTGGACGACGTTTTAGCGATGATTCGAAGTTGATGATTTTCGGCGGAGGCCGAAAATCAGCCGGTTGAGGTTTGGGTGCGGTGTCGCGCGATTTGATGTTTTTGCGCCTTCGTAAACTCGGCGCAAAAACACCAAAATTAAACAGCCACCCCGAGTTGGAGCGGCTGCTCAACATTCCATTAAACAGCTGTTTCCTGTTCAATGGCTGTTTGGTCATTATACGTTTTTAAGTTCAATTTTTTCATGATCCGGGCTGTCAACGTACCTGTCAGCATCGCATCGTTAACATTCAATGCGGTACGGCCCATATCAATTAATGCTTCAATCGATATCAAAAGACCCGCCAATGCGACAGGCAGCCCCATCGATGAGAGCACAATCAATGCTGCAAACGTTGCACCGCCGCCGACACCTGCTACACCAAACGAGCTGATGCCGATAATCAGAACAAGCTGAATGATAAATTCCGGTGTAAGTGGATTGATGTCGACTGATGGTGCGATCATCACGGCAAGCATCGCCGGATAAATACCCGCACAGCCGTTTTGCCCGATGGTTGCCCCAAAGGATGCTGACATATTGGCAATTCCCTGATCAACACCAAGCGAATTTTTCTGTGCCTGGATATTTAACGGAATCGTTCCGGCGCTTGAACGTGACGTGAACGCAAAAGATAGTACCGGAAGCACTTTTTTCAAATAGGTCATTGGATTCAAGCCGAACACGCCAACCAGTACGAGATGGATGATAAACATCACTATCAGGGCAACATAGGATGCGATCACAAATTTACCAAGTTCCAGAATGCCCGCGACATCCGTTGTGGCGACAGTGTTTGCCATCAAAGCCAGTATACCGAATGGCGTCAGACGAAGGATCAACGTCACAATCCGCATTACCACTGCAAACACAGCGTTGACACCTTTCGTAAATAGTGCTGCTTCATCCGGTTTTTTCCGGCGCAGTCCCAATACGGCAATCCCGACGATCATTGAGAAAATAACAATCGCAATGACTGATGTCGGCCGGTCCTGGGTCATATCCTGAAAAATATTGGATGGGATAAAACTCAAAATCTGCTCAGGTATGGTCATCCCCTCGACATCACCCAGCTGTGATTCCATAGCTGAACCCCGTTCCTGTTCTTCCTGACCAGCTTCAATTTCACTCGCGTTCAAATCAAATAATGCCGCACTGCCGATACCGACCAGCGCTGCGACCATGGCAGTTGATACGAGCAGCCCGATAATCCAGGCGGACATCTTGCCAAGATCGGATGATTTTTCCAAATTGATAATTGATTGAATGATCGATACCATAACAAGTGGAATGACAATCATCATCAATAACCGAATATAGCCGCTTCCGACAATATCATACCAGGCAGTTGTCTGTGTCATTACCTCTGAATCCACACCATACAATGCCTGTAAAGTCGCGCCCAACACGATACCAAGTCCAAGCCCGGTAAAGACACGCTTCGTAAACGAATAATGCTTTTGCTGCATGCGGATTAAAAGTCCTATCAGTGCAACCAAAACAGCAACATTCAGAACAATAAAGAATGTATCCATACGCGTTTCCCCCTCTTGCTGTTAATTAATTAGTTTATGCGGAAGCCATCAAAATGCCACATTCTACTGAACCTCTTCCCGGAATATTATATATAATTCCGATAAAAATAGTCTACTTTAGATACTATACAAGCGGACGTTAATTTATGTCAACTATAATCTGTTGTTCTTTTTTACCTGTATCTTTGCGGCCACACCACCAAGTGGTAAAATGGATGTAAAGGATCATATGAAAGGAACGGTTTCCACATGAAGGACATTTATTATGTGAAGGACCTGGAACAATTAAAAATATTAAGCGATCCACTACGAGTCAAAATCTTATGGGAACTGGATCATGGTGCCCAAACTGGAAAGATGCTGTCAGTCAAGCTCGATTTGCCCGCTTCCAAAATGCGTTACCATCTGACGGCTCTTGAAAAAGCCGGTCTGGTTAAAATCGAACGGACAGAAGTGATCAATGGCATTGTGCAAAAATTTTACCGGCCAATTGCCAAAGAGATTTCACTTGAGAAAGTGTCCCCGCTTATTAACAAACATGACAATCCCTTCAAAGACAATACACTGACGGAAAATGCACTTGAAAGTTTAAAGCGAACGCAATATATGTTAAAAAAACAGGGTAAGGACAACCTGAATACAGAAGAGTTGATCCAGGAATTTATGACAACTTCCTTAACTGAAGATGATTTTTTAGTCGTTAAAGAAAAACTGGCCGAAATTGCTTTATATGTGAAGGAACATGAACAACAATCTGATACCGCTCAAACGTATCACTTTAACATAATCGGTTTCCCGGCCAATGAGGGGTAAAGTGATACATCAGCGGGGTATTTTTCCCCGCTGATAAAAAAGAACAGCGGCGCAATTGATGAGCACCGCCTTAAATGCGGAGATAATCTAGGCGTTTACCTGCTGAGTGGCTTCCACATAATAAGCTTTTCTTGAAGAACGCATGACCATCACCAGGAGAACAAGGCTAATGATGAACGTTATGAGTGAAGCGCTGATTATGGTGTACCTGAGCGGGATGATTTCACCTGTAAAGCCAATCAAAAGGATAAACATAATCTGACATGCACTTTGCAGCGTCCCGAAAATGCCATATATCCGCCCGATCATATCCCCCGGAACGTTATTTTGGAAGAATGTCATAAAACCGGCATTGGAAAATGAATTAAAAAAACCGATGATGATGAACCCAGCAGCAACTGACCAGAATGAAAAGGAAAAAGCATAAATCAAATAACCAACGGCCGTCAACATAAAACCCATCCCGATCAAAAATCGCAGTGAAAGCTTTTTGGACAACGCGGATAAAATCAAAGCACCGACAATCGACCCAATCCCCGTTATACTCACCAGCAATCCGTAATCACTTTCAGACAGCCCCAACGTCTGCTGGATAAACACCACTTCCTGTGCATCCATGCCTATGGAGATAACCATCAACATATAAATCAATACGATAATCATCAGAATATAAGGGAAACTGCGGCTGAACTGGTAAACGGCCTTCCAGTCATTTTTAAAGGTTGCCCAATTAAATGCCGTTGTCCGCTCGGATGTATAACCGGGCAAAAACAGCATAATCACTACCGAAACGAGAAATGCTGCAGCTGTCAGCCAGATCGTAGCACCCGCTGAGATGATAACAAGAAGTGCGCCGGCAATAGCAGGGCCAACAATAAAAGCACCCGCCACAACAAGACTGGAATACGAATTATATGCCCTCCGATCCTCCTTAGGAATCAGCTTGGTAATGTACGTTACCGATGCAGGGTCAAAAAAAGCCTTTGCCACTGATAGAAGAAATAAACATCCGTAAATTACCGGAATCGACGAAACAAGTGGAATGATAGCCATAATACAAGCTCTGAATAAAACAGTATATATCATCATTTTCTTTTGATCCAGACGGTCAATCAATGTCCCGGCCCAAAACTTGGTCAAAAGGGCAGCCAGTGGTCCCATAATCCAAAGTCCGGCAACCGCAGCTGGTGAATTTGTTAACTTGAGTATCAGAACATTGATCGCAATAAGGTAGATAAAATCTCCGAGACGGGAAATGCCTACTCCCGATAACAGAAGCAGCGGCATTTTCCATTTTGTCATGAATGCACTCCAGGACTGTCGCAAATTGAACATCTCTCCCCTTAGAATAAATAAATCATTCGTATTATTTATTTATATCGTATTAAAATATTAATATGATTATACCATTTAGACGGAAAAGGGACAACCTTAATTAAAAAAAGCCTGGGACAAAGGGTCTGACCCCATGTCCCAAGCTCACTGGATATCTGCCTGCATTTCGATCGCCACATTTCCTTGAACAGCCCTGGAGATCATGCAGCTGGATTCAGCTTTTTCGACCAATTTCCGCAACATTTTATAGTCCTTTTCTTCAGCATTGTCCTTCAGTGCCACATGTGGTTTGTGAATGATTTTTTCATACGTGAAGACACCCTTCGTGACATCGACAATTCCTTCCGATTCGAGCGCCATTTCTTTCAATGGAAGATCCGCCCTTTCAATCATCGCCGCGAGCGTGATCAAATAACACGTTGCGGCAGCTCCCAAAAACATTTCATCCGGATTTGTCCCCACACCTGGGCCATCCATTTCCGGCGGGATCGATATTTTTGTCTGCAGATTCCCGGCGTTGATATAGCCTGTGCTGTTTCTGCCGCCCGGCCAATCCGCTTTCAAATGAAAATGATGCTGTGCCACTTAATCACCCCTGTCAAAAAATATAGTGCATTCCTGTACCAAGCATAACACCAATAATCACAACGAGCCATGCAGGTGTTTTCCAGAAATGCAGCAGTCCGAACAGAACGACTGCCAGTGCGAAATCAGCACCATTCGCAACAGAACTTGTAAAGACCGGATCATATAACGCCGCAACTAAAATACCAACAACACTTGCATTCACGCCCGTCAGAATGCCTTGAAAGCTGGAGCGCTGACGCAGTTCGCTCAAGAATGGCAATGCCCCGACAATCAGAAGAAACGACGGCAGGAAGATGGCAATGGTAGCAATCATCGCACCTGTTACTCCGCTAATCATCGTCCCCAAATAACTGGCAAACGTGAACAAAGGTCCCGGAACGGCTTGTGCCATCCCGTATCCGGCCAGAAATTCACCACCGGTAAGCATGCCATTCGGCACCACTTCCTGTTCCAATAACGGCAGCACAACATGCCCGCCGCCGAAGACAATCGAGCCAACACGAAAAAAGATGTCAAAAATGGTGACATATGTATTTGAAACAGCCTGCGAAACAAGCGGCAGACCAACCAAAAGGACAGCTAAAATGACCAGTGAGGTGATCCCCTGCTTTTTGGTGATGGACACCGAAAATGGCTGAACATTTGATTCCGTCTTATCAGAAAACACAAAATAGCCAAGAATCGCAGCACCGATTATGACACCGATTTGCACGGCAGCAGACGGGAAAAGCAGCATAATCGCAGCCGCAATCAGAGCTAACGCAATCCGCGGTTTATCCGTTGTCAGTTTTTTGCCAAGTCCGATGACCGCATGCGCAACGACTGCCACCGCCACAATTTTCAGACTGGCGATCCAAGGGGCATCTGCCAAAGCAATTGACTGGTATAACAGCGCAAATAATACAAGTACGATGACTGATGGCACCGTAAAACCGAACCAAGACACGAGACCGCCCAGAAAGCCACCCCGCAGCATACCGATCGAAATCCCAACCTGACTGCTCGCCGGCCCGGGCAAAAACTGACACAATGCGATGATATCCGCATATGTCTTGTCATCAAGCCATTTCCGTTTATCGATGTATTCATCTTTAAAATAACCGAGGTGGGCAACCGGCCCGCCAAATGAAGTCAACCCCAGCTTGAGCGATGCCCCGAATATTTCCGTCAATGAATGCTTTCGTGCCATAACGAACCTCCCCTGCTCTTTCATACAAAAATAACATACTTTTGTTCGGTAGCCGACACGATTTACAAAAACTTAACATTCGACATGCTGAAGTTCACAGGAAATCTGATAATGTTCACAGACAAAATGCTAAAGTTCACAGTGAATCTGCTAAAGTTCACAAAATTTTTGATGAAGTTCACAATTAGCAGGGAAAAATTCATTCCACCCAAATGGCAATGAAAAACCCCCGCTTGCTTCCAGTGCAGTGGGGGTTACGCCTTCACAATTGCCTGTCCAATATTTCCTTCAGTACCCTGGCCTGATTATGTTCCTCATCTTTTGCCGAAAATAATAGCGTCAGTTTATCATGTTCCTTGGTCAGATCTTTTAATTTCTGCAGTTCTTCCTGTTGTTTGCCTTCCGCAAGCTCTTCCTTATAGTTTCGCTTAAATTCATCGTACTTATCAGGATCGTGGCCAAACCACTTACGCAATTCATTGGACGGACCGATTTCCTTCAGCCAATGATCCAATTGTGCCTTATCTTTGGACACGCCTCTTGGCCATACCCGATCAACCAAAATCCGAACACCATCAGTTTGTTCCGCTTGATCATAAATCCGTTTCAAATTAACGGGCATTCATTTATCACTCCTCAAGGCATTTTTCTTCCCAATTTATGGTTGGCTTTACGAATTGTCATGCTGCGGTGTTTTTTCCGCAATCTTATCGGATGAAAACCAGCCAATAACAGCGATAGCGACCAGCACGCTGTAGAAGATGAGTTTCCACGTTGTTGAATGTGGAAAGGCATGTGGAATCAAACCGATCTCGTCATGTGCCAGGACAAGCATCGTTAATTTGACCCCGACCCAGCCGACAATGGCAAAGGCCGCAACTTCCAGACCAGGCCGTTTCTGTAATAATTCCACAAATATATTCGCTGCAAACCGCATAATGATGACGCCGATCATACCGCCGGCAAATACAACAGCAAATTGCCCCCCGTCAAGGCTGCCGATTTGCGGTAATGCGGTTTCAGGCAAGGCAACAGCCAGGGCGACAGCAGCCAAAATAGAATCAACCGCAAACGCCAAATCAGCAAACTCCACTTTGACGACTGTCATCCAGAACCCGCTCCCGTTCTTGGCTTCTTTCGAGTTGGCATCAGCTTCTTCACCAGTTTCCCCAATTTTAAATTTTTCATATAAATTTTTTCCGGAAATACCGAGCAGATAAAGCGCTCCAAGGGCTTGTACCTGCCAAACATCTACAAGAAATGAAATGATGAATAACGAGCCGAATCTTAGGATGAACGCCCCTGCCAAACCGTAAAACAGAGCCTTTTTTCGTTGTTTCTCCGGAAGGTGCTTGACCATAATCGCCAATACCAGTGCATTATCGGCAGCCAGCAGCCCTTCCAGGCCAACCAGTACGACAAGGACCCATAAATATTCGACCAATAACTGAGCTTCCATGTTGATCTCTCCTTTTTTACAAGACTGCCTGGGCCCTTTAAAGATGTTCAATCATTTTAACCAAAAAATGGCCCCAGCCAGCAGGCAAGGACCATGAAAAAAGACCCTTACCGTGATGGTAAAGGTCTCGCTAACAACGTTTGTTGCCAACCAAGCCGGGGATATCCATCCCGAAATGACGACTTGAATTGTACAGCTACTCCCCTTCGAATGTTTCATTTTCCTGATTCCTATTAAACCGTTTATATGTGAAATTGTCAACTATTATCGGGACATGGGGAGGTCCAGAGCACATATCCCCCTTTGCACATATCGCAAGACTTACGGCACATCGCCTGCTGTCGTTGCTTAAATCTGATTGATAACATGTTCCATATGTGCTTTTAAATCAGCCAGCCGGTTTTTGCTCGTCTGCTCATTTGCTTCACACACGCCGAAATAACATTTGATTTTCGGCTCGGTACCGGAGGGGCGTAAACAAATCCAGCTGCCTTGATCCAGAATGTATTTCACGACATTTTCTTTTGGCAGGTCTATCGATTCTACTCTGGTGCTTCCAGCCTCTTTCCGCTCACTTGTCAGGTAATCCTCAACATATTTCACCTGTAAACCGCCTGCTTCCGTTAATGGTTTGTTCCGGATTGTTTCCATAATGGCAGCTATTTTTTCCGAACCTTCTTTTCCTTTTAACGTCAGCGATGACATGTCCTCCAGATAATAACCGTACTTTTCATATAGATCCTGAAGTACACCAAAGAGGGTCTTGCCCTGTTTTTTCCAGTAATAAGCCATTTCACAGGCAAGAATAGCTGCCTGGACAGCGTCTTTATCCCGGGTAAAGTCACTAGCCAAATAACCGTAGCTTTCCTCATACCCAAAAATGAATGTTTCACCTGTTGATTCAAATTGCCGGATTTTCTCACCGATATATTTAAAGCCTGTCAGTGTATCGATTGTTTCAACATCGTAATTTTCTGCTATTTTCCGTCCCAATTCGGATGTGACGATTGTCTTCAGCATCCGGGCATTTTCCAGTGAAGCAGCGTCACTATGCAACAGAATATAATCAAGCATTAAAGCTCCCAGCTGATTTCCAGTCAACACCGAATACGCCCCGGCTGAATCTTTAACAGCTGCTCCCAGCCGGTCGGCGTCAGGGTCAGTGCCGATTAAAATATCCGCATTTGTCTGTTCACCCAATTGAATGGCTTTCGTAAATGCCTGGTGTTCTTCCGGATTTGGTGATTCGACCGTGGAAAATTCCGGATCCGCTGCAGCCTGTTCTTCCACCACATCCACCTGATGAAATTTCAGCTGGTCCAATCCTTTCAGCACCAAATCATGGGCTGTTCCATGTAACGGTGTAAAGACAATCTGTAAGTCCTTATCCTGTTGCTGTTCCTCGGCATCGAGTTTCGACATGCCTGCCAGCTTCTCTAAATAGGCATGATCAATCTCCTGTCCAATCCAGTCAAGCAAACCCTGCTCTTCCAATTTGTCTTTTTCGAGATATGGCACCGTCAATTCATCTTCCGTTTCGTTGATATAGCCAATGATGTTACTTGCTTCATCAGGTGTAATCTGACCGCCATCTTCATTATAAACTTTGAACCCATTGTATTCCGGCGGGTTATGACTGGCTGTTATCATGACACCGGCGGCCGTTCCCAAATAACGGACAGCAAACGAAAGGAGCGGCGTCGGGTGTAATGCATCAAAAACATACGCCTTAATGCCATGGGCCCCAAGCACTTTGGCCGTTTCGAGCGCAAATTCTTTTGACATATACCTGGAATCATATGAAACAGCAACACCGCGTTCATCGGCATTTGCAACATGAACCTTCAGATAATTGGCAAGCCCATTAACAGCCTTTCTGACAGTGTATATGTTCATCCTGTTGATCCCCGGTCCGAGCACGCCGCGCATTCCCCCGGTTCCAAAGGTCAGTTCAGTGTAAAATGCATCCTCCAATGCCTCTTTTTGATCCGTCATCATATCCAATTCCTGTTTTAAATCCGGATCCAGCTGTTCAAACGAACGCCATTTCTCATAAACATATTCCCATTGATTCACGACAATCTCACCTTTCTCGCCAACAATCTATTGCAGAAATTCTATCATACTTTTGACCTGTATTCTATTTTTCTCGGTTTATCTGTTTGTCATACAGGTAAAGATAGAAGAATAGACTTTTTCTTATAAGCTGGAGCGGTTAAAATAGATTAAAACAAATATTAATTAGAAAGTTGTGATCACAGTTGATGCAAAAACGCTGGTTCCAGACGCTGATTGTTCTAATTCTCGTTTTTCTGCTGATTTTGCTTGTGTCAGCCACCGACTTCATTTTTGACCCGTTCTTTAAATACGTTGGCGCCGTGGCATTTCCGGTTATCGGGGCAGGTTTGCTGTTTTACATAACCAGACCGCTGATGCATCTCTTGGAAAAACTGAAACTGCATCGCGTCGTAGCCATAATTGGCGTATTCCTGATTTTAATAGCCGCCCTGTTCATCGTCTCCCGATATATTTTGCCGATTCTGGAAAACCAATTTTCAAATCTGATCAATAATATTCCAGGGTGGATCTCAACCGCAGAAAACCTTATTGACTACTGGCAGGCAAATCAAAACGTGATTCCGGATGAAGTGAATGAGACCATCAATAATATCACATCGAATCTGCAAACCTATATTGAAACAGCCATGTCTTTCATTTTTGGGTTTATCGGCGAGTTTATCAGTATTTTGTTTGCTTTGATCCTGATACCGTTTTTCCTGTTTTTCATGTTAAAAGACGGGGAAAAATTTGTCCCGTTCATCACACAGTTTTTTGAAAAAAAGAAAGCGGACAATATCCGTTCACTTTTATATAAAATCGATGATACGCTGACGTCTTATATTCAGGGGCAGATGATTGTCGCCCTTTGCATCGGTGTCCTGCTGTATATTGGCTATTCGATTATCGGATTGAACTATGCCATGACGCTGGCAATCTTCGGAATGGTCATTTGTGTCATCCCATTTATCGGACCATATTTAGCTGTCACACCAGCTATCATTGTCGGATTTTTCCAGGATCCGCTCATGCCGGTGTGGGTCGCAATCGTTATGATTGTCGCCCAGCAGATTGAAGGCAACCTCGTTTCGCCGAACGTGATGGGCAAAGCGCTGCATCTGCACCCATTAACGGTCATTACAATTGTCCTGGCTGCCGGCAGTATCGCAGGCTTTCTCGGCATGCTGTTTGCCATCCCAATCTATGCAGTGGTCAAAACGATTATCAGCCACTTTTACCATACCTATCAGGATGCGCAAAAAGATGAGAAAGATGCGTTGATCTGACAGCATCTGGAATGTGAAAAGCAGTGACGGTCTGGCTCCGTTACTGCTTTTTAAATGAGTTATACACAATCGACGATCCAACCTCATAATCGTAATAGCCGATTTTTTTGTAGATTCTATTTTCAGGTGGGATTTGTGGCATCCGTATAAAACTGCAAAAATTGAAATCCGTCCTGCAGCAATTTTTCGATAAATGCTTCGGCAGGAATACCCATACGTTCCCCTGATATTAGTTTCTGCGGCAATTTGTAAAGGGCAATTTTTACAAGTTGATGTTCTTTGAGGGGGATTTAACACATTCTCTTGTTTTGTAAAGGGTATTTCCGCTAAACTGTTATGTGGGAGTGATGTTCATGACAAAAGAACAAATTGAAGCAGAAATGGCGGAACTGAAATCGGATTATGTGCGGATTCAGGGGGACGTGGAAAAAGCAACCTCGTTTGGCGTCAACACCTCGACCGGTGAAAAAAAGATGATCGAAATCGAGGAGCGCATGAAAGAACTGAATCAAAAATTAGAAGCGTTTGAACGATATTGACGGGGCACCTGTATTAGGCGGCCCTGTTTTTTTGTGTGAAAAAGGGATAAGAAGGTGATATTTTCACTTTTTTGCTGATATATTCATCTCCCGTTGATATTTCTGTTCTTGTATCGATATTCTACTTCGACCGTTGATATTTGCGCTGTTCTGTCGATATTTTCTTTCTTACGTTGATACTCCCGTTATTCTGCTGATATTTCAGTTATGTGACCAACACACCAGCCTTTCCAGGCAGCTGCTCCTGGCAAAAAAGAAGACTGCCATCCCGGACAGTCTTCACTTGCATTAACTGCTTTTTCCATTACCGTTATTGCTCCGCTGATTCTCCAGACGCTTGCGTATCTTTTCTTTTTCTTTAACCGGTGGCGTAAGACTTACCACCTTGTCACCAGGCTCAGGTGTCACGCGCATTTCCTCCGAGTAATACTTCATCCTGCCTGATGGCTTTATAATATAAAGCAATACGGTATCATCATCTTTCTCATTCAGGTACTGTTTATACGTATATTGGTTGGTAATCGTCGTCTGCCGGAATATATAGTGCTCTTTAGTCTTCCGGTTCAGATCATCAAGGGACAAGTCCTGCCTGAATAAAATCCTGCCGCCGACTTTATTGACCATATCACCCATGCCATTAAGGTCATGACGATACGGACTTACCTTAAACACATTTGTGCGGCCATACTCCGGCATAAAGGTCGTGCAGACCAGAGCATTATATGAGTTATACTCGGTTGCGGCAATCATGTACTCATAAGGGATTGTGTCCAGTTGATATTCTGTCTGCTCCGACAGCATCTCCCCGTGATAGAATGGAACACCTGCTTCACGAGCCGTCCGTAACCTTTCCCACGAGGAATCGACAATAATAACCGGTGCCTTCGCTTTTTGCAGTGACTTGGCGAGATTAACTGTGAAATTATTACTACCTACAATCAATGTGCCTGGTCTGCCTTCTTTGGAAAGGTGCAGCTTTTTGGCAAGCCAGCCAAGTGAAAATCCATTGGCAACTACAGTCGTAAACACGAGTGCGAAGGTGATGGTCGTTATGAGCGTTGCATCCGCATAGCCGGATTCACTCAGTATCGAGGCAAAATACCCTGACACTGTCAACGCGACAATACCTCTTGGTGCAATCCAGCTCAGTAGAACTTTTTCGTTCAGTGCAAGATCCGTTCCGAGTGTTGACAAGAAAATGGACAACGGACGGACGATGAACATCATTAACAGTACATAGAGCAAAATATTCGGATCAAACACTTTCAACAGTGTATCCAGTTCCAATGATGCCGTCAGCATGATAAATATTGCTGAAATCAGTAGAATCGATACGTTTTCCTTAAAATGGCGCATGTCTGCAACGGAACTAATGCCCATATTGGCAAGGGTCATTCCCATCGCGGTGACAGCCAGCAGTCCTGTCTCGTGCACGATTTCGTCTGCAAACGTAAAACAGGCAATAACTACAATAAATACGGCGGGCGATTTCAGGAACTCCGGTATATGACCCGTCTCAAACATCCAGCCCATCCCCCGGCCGCAAGCCCAGCCCAATATAACTGCAAAAATGGACGCTGCAAAGAATATGAGCAACTTTGAACCGTCCGGGTTATCTGCCGTCAGGAACGTGATGATCTCAAAAGCAAAAACAGCAAGCAGTGCGCCGATCGGGTCAACAATAATGCCTTCCCATTTAAGGATTTTGGCAGGGCGCGGCTGCAGTTTAGACTGACGCAAAAGCGGCATGATTACAGTCGGGCCTGTCACAATAAACAGCCCGCCAATGACAAAGGCAGCAGCCCAGTTCAAACCGGCAATATAGTGAGCAGTCAGCGATCCAAGGATCCATGCTATAAATGCGCCGATCGTTGAAATCCGGAAAACCGGGCGGCCAAGACCACGGATTTCCTTGAAACTCAAGTTTAAGCTGCCTTCAAACAGGATGATGGCAACTGCGACTGATATAATTGGGTTATATAATTCACCAAAGTCGTCCTCAGGATTTATAAGCCCCAAGATTGGTCCGGCGAGCAAACCGATAATGGACATGACAACAATTGCCGGCATCCGGTAGCGCCAGGCAACCCATTGTGAACCTATTCCCAAAAGTCCGACCAGCATGACTTCAAATAAAAGAGATGGAACCATAATTGTCCCCCCTTTAAAAGTATGTTTTCCATAGAGAGTCAAATTAATCAAGCATTTCAGCATGCATACAGGCACTGGCGGTTACATGTAAAAACTTAGCCTGCCGCGAACAGAACACCGCGTTATACACAAGACAAGGTAAAAAACGCCATTCAGTGGAGCGTCGTCCTATTATCACTGATTGTTAGTTGGATAAAGACATTTTAAATGGGTAACACGTATATGTAAACAATTTAACTTGAAAAAATTAATCATTTGCTTTAAAAATCATCACAAAAAAGTCATAAATACCTTTAAAAAACACATTGACAAGTCCTCATCTTCCTTGATAAGCTATGTTTGTTTTACGACATTTTTCAATATTTTTAAATATAATTTTCTGATTATTTTGTTTTCATTGTCTTTTTTAGAACACTGAAAGGAACATCATCAAATGAAAAAAGATACTATTATTATCGGCTTCATGTTATTCGCATTATTTTTTGGTGCAGGGAATTTGATCTATCCTCCGACTTTGGGTATCGAATCCGGATCGTCCTATTGGGCAGCAATCGCAGGGTTTGTGATAACTGGTGTCGGGCTGCCCATATTGGCTGTTGCGTCTGTTTCCTATGTCAAAAACGACGCAAGAGAATTGGCTGATCGTGTGCATCCGTTGTTTGGGCTTGTTTTTACGTCATTGGTTTATCTGGCTATTGGTCCATTTTTCGGCATTCCACGTGCGGCCACCGTGGCGTTTGAGATGAGCATCGAACCGTTCACCAATGCAACGTCTATTTTGTTATTCATATTTACGACGGTCTTTTTTCTGTTTGTTTATATCGTCAGTGTCAACCCTTCCAAAATGGTTGACCGGGTTGGGCAATATTTAACACCTATTTTACTGCTTGCCATCATTGTACTTTGTATTGGCGGATTCCTGATGCTGGATAGTGTGTCGGTCAACCCGGCTGACAAATATGCGGAAACACCTTTATTTACCGGCTTTGTGGAAGGGTATCTGACGATGGATGCGATTGCTGCTCTGGCCTTTGGGATTATCGTTGTGAATGCATTTAAAGATCGGGGCATTTCAACGCAGAAAGGTTTGATTCAATCAACCCTTAAAGCCGGATTGGTTGCAGGAATCGGCCTGACAGCTGTCTATACGTCGATGGGATGGATTGGCTCAAAAATGGCATCTGCGGGCAGTTTCTCCAACGGTGGCGCTATTTTATCGGGTGCAGCAGATCAGATGTTTGGAAGTTTTGGTGCGCTACTGCTGGGAATTATTGTAACGTTGGCTTGTTTTACAACGTCGGTCGGACTGGTCGTAGCTTGCGGACAGTTTTTCCACAAACTGAATGGCATCTCGTATAAATGGATCATTACGATCGTTACACTTGTCAGTTATTTGATTGCCAATCAGGGGCTGAACACGATTGTAAGCGTTTCAGTACCGGTTCTGACGTTTATTTACCCAATTGCCATTGTATTGATTATCCTGACCTTTCTAAACAAATGGTTTGACGGTTCCCAGGCTGTTTACCGGGGAGGCATCCTTCTAACGGTTGTTGTGGCCTTGTATGATGGCATTACTGCATTTGGATTCGAAATGCCGGTTGTCACATCAGCCATGCAAAACCTGCCATTTTTCTCGCTTGGTCTAGGCTGGATCGTCCCGGCAATTATTGGCGGAATGATTGGCTATCTTACTAGGGGGGCCTGTCCCTCATCACGTTAATGTGATGAGGGACAGGCCCCCCAAAATATGTTAAGATGGAAAAGGGCAAAGGAGAATCGTAACCATGACAGAAAAAGCTGAACACATCCTGCAAACCTATTTTGGCTATCATACATTCCGCGCCGGACAGAAGCAGACGATTGACAATATTACAAGCGGACATAACACACTGGCAGTAATGCCAACGGGCGGGGGCAAGTCACTATGCTATCAGATTCCCGGGTTAACGCTTGACGGCACCGCAATTATCATATCACCGCTCATTTCACTCATGAAAGACCAGGTCGATGCACTTCAGGCTTTAGGGATTCCGGCAACCTACATAAACAGCTCACTGTCAACCGCCGAACAGCAGTCACGTCTTCACGATATCGAAACCGGGTCCTATAAATTCGTTTATGTCGCACCGGAACGATTTGAATCCGGACGATTTATTACAGCGATGAAACAGATCGAAATCGCCCTTGTAGCGTTCGATGAAGCCCACTGCATCTCCCAATGGGGACATGATTTTCGGCCAAGTTATCGCTCTATCATCCCCAACTTGAAGCAGCTCCCGAACATTCCCGTCACCGTCGCTTTAACGGCGACTGCTACAACGGAAGTCATAGCGGACATCCAAACGTTATTACATATTGATAATAATTCCATTGTGAAGACCGGTTTTGAACGGGAAAACCTGTCCTTTCATGTGGTCAAAGGAAAAGATAAACCGACTTACATCCGCACGTTTATGAAGGAACACCAGGATGAATCCGGCATTATTTATACGGCAACGCGCAAGCAGGCAGACACACTGCATGAACAGTTAACCCGGCGGGGGTTCCCGGCAACCAAATACCATGCCGGATTGACGGAAAACGAACGGAAACAGGCCCAGGCTGCCTTTATTCACGATGAAAAAACCGTCATGATTGCAACGAATGCGTTTGGCATGGGCATCGATAAAAGCAACGTCAGATTTATTATCCATTATGCCATGCCGATGACAATCGAGGCATACTATCAGGAAGCCGGAAGAGCGGGACGAGACGGAGAACATAGTGACTGCATTCTGTTATTTTCACCAAAGGACGTACAGCTGCAGAAATTTTTGATTGAACAATCGCTGATGGATGATGAGGCCAAACAGAACGAATACCGCAAACTGCAGACGATGATCAACTATTGCCACACACATGGCTGCCTGACCTCCTATATTCTTGATTACTTTAATGACGCGTCAGCGGCTGGGGGCACGTGCGGGCGCTGCAGTAACTGTCTCCACCGTCAGAACCGGGTGGATATCACGGAAGAAGCACAAATGATTTTGTCATGTGTCAAACGGATGGACGAGCGTTTCGGCGTCAGCATGACCGCTAAAGTGCTGAAAGGATCCAAGGACAGCCGGCTGCGTCAATTCCGTCTGGATAGGCTTTCAACCTATGGGATTCTGTCTGCCTATACGGAAAAAGAACTTATGGAGCGGATTCAATTTTTAGTCGCCGAACAATTATTGACAACGCAGGACGGCAAATTTCCGACATTACAGCTGAACCAAAATTCAGTCGACGTGCTGAAAGGGAGGCGGACTGTTTATATGTACACAGCCCCCATCCCAGAAGGCGAGCAAGCTGATTACCATGAAGATTTATTTGCTTCATTGCGCGAACTGCGGAAAAAAATGGCGGATGAACAGGGCGTCCCCCCCTATATCTTGTTCTCCGATGCTACATTAAAAGAACTCAGTCGTTACATACCGGAAACAAAGGAAGATATGCTGGCGATTAAAGGTATCGGAGAAAAGAAATATGACCAATACGGGGAAGCATTTCTCAAAGCCGTTCAGGAGTGGCGCGATCACAATCCCGATGTTTCTCAGCCAGTGAAAATAGCTGGCAGCGGGATAATTCCCAAAAAAGCAAAACAGGCCGACGACCGCCCAAGCCACCTGATAAGTTACACGATGTTTCAGTCAGGCAAATCAATCAAAGATATTGCCGTCATGCGTGATCTGGCATCGCAAACCATTGAGGGCCATATTTTTAAGGCTTTTAAAGATGGGCATCCGATTGCATGGGACATATTTTTTAATCAGGATGAAGAAGCAGCCGTCTTAGCTGCACGGAACGAATTGGAAGAACCGAAACTTAAACCTTTGAAAGAATCTCTGCCAGAAGCGTATAGTTATACAAAGATTAAAGCCGTACTAGTGAAGAATGGTTTGATGTAGCTATCCCAATAATTGATTTTGAAACGTAAAAGGTGTCATGCTATCTTTTAAAATAGATGACACCTTTTTTGCTGCGATTCGATGATTATGATAACGTGACGCTCCCGTGAATTGATGTTGCTGTCACCGTTTCAGCCTCATTCTCGCACGTTTTGATGAGGCTGTCGCACGTTTCGGCCTCGTTCTCGCACGATTCATCTCACTATCCCACTTATCACAAATCGGTTAGTCCCCTTGCACATTCAGAGCCCATGTACCATTACGGAATACGGCTTCAGTCGAGCCATCTTCCAGAACGCCGTCAATATCCAGTTTTTCCGAACCGATCATGAAATCAACATGGGTTAAGCTATCATTGACACCATGTTTATCAAGCGCTTCATCGTCCATTTCCGTGCCGCCTTCAAGATTGGTTGGGTAGGCTTTTCCCAACGCAATATGGCACGATGCGTTTTCATCAAAAAGCGTATTGTAAAAAATCAATCCTGATTGGGATACGGGGGATTCATGTGGTACGAGTGCCACTTCACCCAAACGACTTGCACCTTCATCCGTTTCCAGCAGGTGTTTCAGCGTCTCTTCGCCTTGTTCAGCTTTAAAATCGACCACTTTCCCGTCTTTGAACGTCAGGCTGAAATTGTCAATCAGACTGCCACCATAGTTGAGTGGCTTTGTACTCGATACTGTTCCATTGACACGATACTTATGCGGCAGCGAGAATACCTCTTCTGTCGGCATATTCGGATTGAATGTCGTTCCCTCTTCTGAAACGGCCGAACCGCCTTTCCAGATATGACCTTCCGGAAGTCCGATTTCAAGATTAGTACCCGGTGCTTTGAATACAAGCTTGGTATACTTTTTACGATTCAAAATTTCGCGAGCGGTTTTTAATGTTTTATTATGGACATCCCACGCTGCAATGGGATTGTCATGATCAACACGGACAATTTTGACAATGGCATCCCATAAACTTTCGACAGCATCCTCACGCGATTTATCAGGAAAAACTTTCTGTGCCCAATCACCAGTCGGGATAGAAATGATTGACCAGGTAATCCGGTCATTCATCGTATAATGGCGAAAATTTTTCATGGCTTGTGCTGACGCCTTATTCGCCAAAGCCACCCGGGATGAATCAATATCTTTCAACAGATCCGGGTTGGTTGACCGGATTGACAGCACAGCTGCCCCGTCCTCAGCAAACGTATCATGCAGGTTGACCTTCCATTCCGGAACATTGCCGATGACTTCATCTGGTGCATTTTCATATTTCAACAGGGTTAATTCATCGTCCGACCAGTTAATATGTACGTCTTTTGCTCCCATTTCATACGCCTTCCGCGCAACGATTCTGGTAAAATCCGCTCCTTCAATGGGTGCATTGACCATCAGCGCCTGATTTTTTTGTAAATTAACTCCAGTCCTTAATGCAAGCTCAGCATATTTTTCCTTCGTTTGTTGATCTGCCATACAGTTACCTCCAAAATAGTTGTTTTTCCACTGCCATTATTTCACAAATGCAAAAAATCACCAAATGATAAAGCGAAACTTCATTCAGTGGGCGCTTTCCCCCACTGAATGTTAGTTGAGCAGAATCGGGCATTCAGGAGCAGTTGCAGCCGTTTATAGCTTCGTAAGATTCACTGTAAACTTAAAGAAGTAGTCCGTTATATAGGGGAACAAAATAATTTACAAGATTGAATTTACCCTACGAAATTATTGTGTTATAATCGTATTAGGTTACTTTTAGTAATTATATTATCATTAATCAGAGAGAGGTGATTTTGATGACTGATTTATGTCCACGTTTTGAAGGTGCAATGGAAATTATCAGTAAACGCTGGGTAGGTTTGATACTGTTTGAGCTTCTGGATGGTACCAAACGTTTTTCCGAAATGGAAAAAGATTTGCCTATAAGTGGACGATTGCTCTCTGATCGACTTAAAATGCTGGAAAAGGAAGGTATCGTTGTACGCAATATATACTCTGAATTTCCAGTACGCATTGAATACTCTCTATCTGACAAAGGAAAAGCGCTTGAGCCGGTCATTCAGGAAATTCAAAATTGGGCTAATGACTGGGTGTCATCTGAACAAGCTGAAAAAACCAACACGTGAATAAAGAGCCTGTATGAAGGGCTCTTTTTTTTGACCTCTGTCATTTGCCGGTGGGATGATGGTTCATGACTAAGCTGATGGCTTTCGCTTGTTCCGTTGATATTCTCATGCTTCTGTCGATTCGTGTGCTCTCCTATTGATATTCTCGTTCTCTGTCGATTCCAGCGCTTTTCTATTAATATTTCCACTATATAGGGACCTTGCACATAGTTCAAATCACCATTTCGGCCGGTCTCACCTGGCAGGCAGCTATTGATTCCACTGGATGTCTGTAGGTTAAAGCCGGACAGCATCTACCTTACTCCGTTCAATTCCACGGATAATCGGTGCCGAACGTTGCGGCCACTTCTTTGGAATGTTCCCGCCGCTTTTTACGCTGAGCCGCACGTTCAGGCGCTGACTCGTTGAGTTGCTTCTCCTGAGCCGAAACAGGATAAACTTGGGGAACAGCAATCGGCTTCCCGTCAGCATCAACCGCCACAAAAGTTAAAAACGCTGTCGTGCACACTTTTCGGTGACCGGTTAACAAATCCTCGGTTACCACCTTCACAAATACTTCCATAGAGGTGTGATGTGTCCAGGTAACAAATGCCTCAACACAGACGGAATCACCTTCTCTGACTGGTGCCAGAAAATCAACTGAATCTGTTGAAGCTGTTACGACTGGTTTTCTCGCATGTCTTACGGCCGCGATTGCAGCAATATCATCAATATGGGCCATTAGCTTTCCCCCGAATAGCGTCCCGTGATTATTGGTATCCGGCGGCAGGACATGAGAGGTCTTAACGGCAAACGAATCTCTGCAAGGTTTCTTATCCATATCAGTTCCTCCGTTTCATCGTTTTGCTAGCATTTTCCCCATTATCATTAATTTTACCCATCATGGAGGAATTTCAAAAAGTCTGGTTTATCCTGCTTTCTTAACAAGCACTTACAGAATCGGTGAAATCAGTCTCGAAATGGACTCTTTAAAGCGTATACCAAGCGACCGTTCCTTGTATAATTTTTGTGTCATCTGGGTTGATTGGGCAACATCTTCTTTAAACGCATCCAGCAGCCTTTCCGACAGCCCCTTGTCATAAAGGAAAGCATTGACTTCAAAATTCAGGCGGAAACTGCGCACGTCAATGTTGGCGGTACCGACCGAGGCAATTTTTCCATCGACGATAATGGTTTTCGCATGTAAAAAACCTTTCTGATAAATATAAACTTCCGCCCCCGCATTCAGAAGATCACCAATATAGGATAATGTTGCCCAGTAGACGAATGGATGATCCGGCTTATTAGGAATCATGATTTTAACGTCCACACCTGATAGCGTTGCAATCCTCAAGATGTCCTGCAAACTATCATCCGGGATGAAATATGGTGTCTGGATGTAAACATATTCCTTTGCCGACATAATCATCTTGATATAGCCGTTCTTGATCTGTTCCCAATCGGAATCCGGGCCGCTCGAGACAATTTGCACGCCGACATCGCCGCGTGGTTCGGCAGCGTAATAACGTTCATCATACACAATATCGTTTCGTGATGCCTGGTTCCAGTCCAGAATAAACCGTGTCTGCATGTTTGCGACTGCTTCCCCGGCAATCCGTAAATGGGTATCCCGCCAATAGCCAAATTTTTTACTGTGACCAAGATATTCATCACCGATATTAAACCCGCCGATATATCCGACTTTGCCGTCAATGATGGCTAACTTCCGATGGTTGCGGTAATTGATTTTGAAATTGACTTTCGGAATCTTTGGTGGAAAAAAGGATTCAATTTCAACACCCGCTTTTCGCAGGCGATGAATAAACTTTCTACTGATTCTCCTTGACCCCATGTCGTCATACAGCACTCGTACCTCTACACCTTGCCTGGCTTTTCTTGTCAATACATCCGCAGTCCGTTGACCGAGCTTGTCATGGCGAAGGATATAATATAATAAATGGATATGATCTTTTGCCTGCTCCATATCCTGAATGAGTGCATCAAACTTCTCTTTGCCATCTGTGAAAATCTTCACGCTGTTATCCTGTGTCAAAATGGCATCATCATTGCGCAGATGTAAATAATACAAATCTTTATATTCAGCCAAACTTTCATTTTTATAATGGAAGTTATCATTTTCCAGGGCACGCAGTTGTTCCTGAACAGCAAATTTAACACCTAACTTTGCTTTCGTATCCCAGGTGAATATACGCTGTCCGCTGATCCGCCGGCCGAAAATCAGATACAGGACGAACCCCAGGATTGGTATGAACAGCAATACCATCAGCCATGCCCAAGTGGCAGAAGCATCTTTACGTTCCAGGAAAATGATGGTAAAAGCCAGCGCAATATTAAAAACAATAATGAATCCTAAAAATATCGTAAACAAACTCACAGATAAGCCCTCTCCTTACCAAACATACCATAGTATTAATGATAGCATAATTTCCCATCTTGCGTTAGTCTGCCATTAAATCACGTAGAGGATGCGGCATATTTTGCTGGAAAAGAATATTCTCGTTACAGTCCGCTTAGTATGCTGAAAAAAAGACACACCCATACCGGAAAACTGTCTGTACAGGCGTGTCTATCCAATATATTTGGAAAATAACCACTCAAGAAGGCTGACCCCGCGATTAAATCGAATAACGACGAGACGGTTTTGGACCCTTAGCCGTCGAATCAGCACCCAGGATTAAATTCGATCAAGCGCTTGCTCCAGATCTGACCAGATATCATCCCATTCTTCAAGTCCGACCGATAACCGGATGAGCTGGTCTGTTATCCCCATTTCCAGCCGGGATGCTTCCGGAACGACCGCATGTGTCATCGTGGCCGGATGCTGAATCAATGTTTCAGCATCGCCCAGGCTGACGGCCATTTTAATGAAACCGAGATTGTTCAGCATTTTTTGGGCGTCTTTTTTTGTCCCCTTTATCTCGAAGGAAATAAGACCGCCACCGCGCTTCATTTGCTTTTCACGGATATGATGGTCAGGATGGTTTGCATCATCCGGGTAATGAACACGGCTGACGTTTGGATGGCTGTTTAGCTTTGTAAAAATTTTTTCAGCATTGTCACAGTGCCGGTCAACTCTGATCGGCAATGTTTTCAGTCCCCTGATCAAGAGCCATGCATCAAGCGGTGATATAATGCCGCCCATATCTTTCAGCGTCGTCATCTGCACCCCATCCAAAAAGTCTTTTTTCCCGACAGCTACACCAGCAATGACATCTCCATGCCCACCGATATATTTGGTTGCACTGTGAATGACTACATCACAGCCAAGCTCAAGCGGGCGCTGCAGGTACGGTGAAGCAAACGTGTTATCGACCACAACCGGAATGTCATGTTCGTGGGCCACTTCCGCCACCATTTGCAGATCGATCAGTTTCATTGTCGGGTTAATCGGCGTTTCCACGTAAATGCAAGCTGTTTCCGGTCTGATTAACGCACGCACCTCATCTTTTGTTTCCATCACTGAAAAGTCATGATCGATATTGTATTTTTCTTTCATCATACGCAACAAACCAAATGTACAGCCATATAAACCCGAGGAGCATAGTATATGGTCATTTGCTTTTGTCAAGGCAACGAGGATCGCTGAAACTGCTGCCATCCCGGACGCAAATGCAAGTCCCCGTTCCCCTTTTTCCAAGGCGGCCATTTTTTCCTCCAGCACGCTGACAGTAGGATTGCCAAGCCGTGAATACATGTAGCCATCTTCCTCACCGGCAAAACGACGCTCACCCTGCTCTGCGGTTTCGAATGTAAAAGTCGATGTCTGAAACAGCGGCGCAGCGAGACTTCCCAGCATGTCAGCAGGATCGTAGCCACCATGGACAGCCGATGTCTCAAACCGTTTGTGATCTTTTGTCATGTATAATCCCCCTCTGGTAAACACTTATACTATTATTTTATGGCATTTGTGTTATTTTTGAAAGCGTTTTCCCGAAATTGATGGTGCTAACTAACTTGCGTTGCAGATTATTAACGTGATTATTTACATAACGCAAATTTTTACGGTTAAATAGCGGATTGCGCGATTTGATGGGGTTATTGCGCGAAATTACGGGCTTGCCGCGCGATTTGGCGGGATTGTTGCGCGAATTGGCGGGGTTGCTGCGCGAAATTGTGGGGTTATTGCGCGAAATCGAGGATATTGCGCGATATTCCAGGATATTATGATCCCTATGGCTTCCGTCCATCCTGAACCATCACACCTGCAGGGAAAAATAAAAAAATCAGCTTGACGAAATCACTGAAGTATGTATATAATGTTCATTAAATTAATAACATTTGCATCTCTTATCAAGAGTGGTGGAGGGACTAGGCCCTGTGAAGCCCGGCAACCATTAAGGCAAGTCGATTTGCCTTGAAAGGTGCTAAATCCTACAGATCAAGCGGAATCTGGAAGATAAGAGGAGGACCGGTTACATAAACAACCCTCTTCTCTTATGAAGGGGGTTTTGTTTTTCCCCTTTATCCATCCGCTCCATCCGCTTTGTAAGAGCAGAACATCACTAACTTTTAAGGAGGAATTTTTCATGACCAATTTTCATCTGCCAAGCCAGGAAACACAACTCTTGCACGGAGGCCAGGAGCCGGATCCGACAACCGGTTCCCGCGCGGTGCCGATCTATCAGACGACTTCCTATGTGTTCAGGGACACCGAGCACGCACAGAATCTTTTCGGATTGGCGGAACCGGGCAATATCTACAGCCGTATCATGAACCCGACCATCGATGCCTTTGAAACTCGGATAGCCCTGCTTGAAGATGGGGTTGCAGCTGTTGCCACGTCATCCGGCATGTCCGCGATCACGTTAACCATTTTAAACCTTGCTGAAAGCGGTGACGAGATTATCGCTGATAGCAATCTGTACGGCGGCACATACAACCTGTTTGCCAACACGCTCCCCCGATATGGGATAGATGTCAAGCTTGTTGATGGGACAGATCATAAAAGCATCGAAAACGCTATTACAGATAAGACAAAAGCGATTTTTGGCGAGATCATCACAAACCCAAGTCTGAACGTATTGGATCTGGAAGCTATTGCCGGGATCGCCCACGACCATGATATCCCGCTTATTATTGACAACACATTTGCTACACCATACGTTACCAAACCGCTTGCATGGGGTGCGGACATTGTTGTTCATTCGGCCACTAAATGGATTGGTGGTCATGGTACAACGATTGCCGGTGTTGTCGTTGATGGCGGTCGATTCAACTGGGGTAATGGCAAATTCCCGGGATTTACTGAACCGGATGAAAGTTATAACGGTTTGCGCTATATCGATGTCGGTCCGGATGCATTTGCCACAAAACTGCGCGTACAGCTTTTGCGCGATATCGGGGCCGCCCTGAGTCCGCAAAATGCATTCCTGCTGCTGCAAGGTCTGGAAACACTGCACTTAAGGGTTGAGCGTCACAACCAAAATGCCGAAGAAGTAGCGGCATATCTAAAAAATCATCCGTCAGTTGAATGGGTCAATTATCCAGGACTAAAAGAGCATCCTTCACATGACTTGGCCGGTAAATACTTGCAGAATGGCTACGGGTCGATTATTACATTTGGCATCAAAGGCGGTCGCGATGCCGGGAGAAAATTAATCGACAATATTACCCTTTGGTCACACGTTGCCAACGTCGGGGACGCTAAATCATTGATAATCCACCCTGCGTCCACCACCCACCAGCAGCTTGATGCAGAAGGTCTGGAAAAAAGTGGTGTAACGGAGGAATTGGTCCGGCTTTCTGTCGGTCTGGAGTCAACCAAAGACACATTGGCTGATTTAGATCAGGCAATTGCCAAAGCAACCGGTGAAGCACCAACCATTGAGCCGACTGAGGAAGATGTCATCAATTGGCTGCTTGCTTCGCCATTTGACCGTACGAATGGGAACATACGCCAAAAAGCAATCGCTGTTTTTGGACTGGATTCAGCGGACAGTTCCATTTATCGAAGTGCTAAACAGCTGCAGCAGCTTGGATTTCAAATTGTCCCAATCAATTCAACTGAAAAGGCGGTTTTAAATAACCTAACGTTTGATCAATTAAACCATGTTCCATTCACCATTGATGCCGTTTTGACACATGATCAGCCACTAACTCCGGAAATAGCCGTACAGTTGCATGAGAAAGGCGGCAACATCATATGGGCGGAAAATCCTGCTGCAGCAAATCAAACCCTGAAAAGCGCTCAAGATGCCGGTATAACCGTCATTTCAGGCAAAAATGCATACGAGGAAGCGATTCACATCCGGGAAAATGGCACCCGTAAGCCAGCTGCACCAGCCGAGATTTAATGCTCATTTCTCAATCAATAGCACCCGTAAAATTCGTCTTCACCAGAAGGCGAATTTTTACGTTTAAATACGAACCTCGTTGGGGATTAGTCAAGCATAAACATGATATAATAAAGTGAACTACATTCAACAGGGCGTTTTATCCCTGTTGAATGTTAGTTGAACCGAATCGGGCATTTACGGTCAGTTAACCGCCGTTTTTTGGCGGGGTACTGACCGTTACATGCGGGGAAAAGTGAAACGACATTCAGTGGAGCGGTTTTCTCCCTGTTGAAGAAGAGGAACAAAGGCTAAGAACTCGGGCGTCGTGTTGCAACGCCTTTGTGACCTGAATCGTGCAGGCCCGAACAGAATCGGGGGGATTTACACTTCCCATATGGATTCCAAGATTCACCATTATATGTCTTACTACCTGTTAAGACGGGATTAAATGGACACGAATGCTTATACTTGCAAAATAAACCGTCACATATATATGATGAACCCAGTCAGCACCACAAGAAAACGACAATAGGTGGAAAATCATGAAGAGAAGATACATGCTCATTATTTTGGGTATACTGCTTATAGGTATAACGGTCTTTCTCACTGTGCAACTCAGCCAACCGGAAAGTGCCAAAAAGGAAACAACAACTGATAACATTGAACAGCAACAACAGGAAAAACAACCCGGGTACACTGCCAATGAACAGGAAGAAACTCCTGAGGAAGAATACGCTAAACCTCAAGAAACAAACGGAGAGCCAATCACACAACTGCGGGAAATTTTCAGTGAAGCCGTCCAGCGCACCATTGACTTTTTCGCCAATCGGGAAGCAAACGTGACAGCACTTGGCGACTCACTGACTCAGGGTGTTGGGGATAACGTTGTGGAAGGCGGTTATGTCAGCATTCTGGATAACACAATCAATGAAAACCATCAACTAGTTGCCTTTGATAATTACGGCAAACGCGGCCACCGCTCCGACCAGCTTCTGAAATGGCTCGATACCCCCGAGGTCGAACAATCCGTCGAAAGTGCCGACATCGTCCTGATTACCATTGGTGCCAATGATATTATGCAAGTCGTTAAAGAGAATTTCACCAACTTAAATATGAACGATTTCACACAGGCGAGAGAAACTTACGAAGAGCACTTACAGCAGATTTTCGATAAAATCAATGATTTGAATGAGGATGCTAAGATCTATTTGATTGGCATATACAATCCTTTTTTGAATTATTTCCCGGACATAAGAGAATTGAGTATGATTGTAGATGATTGGAATGAAACTAGCCGGGATGTCGTGGAACAATATGATAATGCAACATTCATACCAGTTGCGGACTTATTCGCAAGCGGAGAAAAGCATTTGTTCGCAGACGATCATTTCCATCCCAGCCATCAAGGATATCAGCTTTTTGCAAGAAGGATATTGGACTATTTGACAGACCAATAGGAGGCGGATGCTATGCCGAAACATGAAAGGAAAAAAAATAGGTGGAAATGGCTGTTTTTCTGGCTCCTTGGTGTTAATGTACTGACAGTCCTATGCATCATAGCATTGATTTTCTGGCCCGTATCCCACACGGAAACACCAACACCATCGGAAGAGACTACACAGCGCAGTTCGGCGTTTACGGTGCGTACCACGAAGCAAAATGTAAATGATTTGGTAAATGCCTATATTGATAAACTGCTAGTTGGAAGCAGCCATCAATACAGTGTTTCACTGGATAATGATGTCGAACTGGTCGGGGAACTTCCTGTTTTTTCTTCAACTGTTCCGGTATCTGTTCATCTGGAGCCGTTTGTTCAGGAAAATGGTGATGTCATCCTGAAGCAAAAGTCGATTGCAATTGGACAGCTGGCACTGCCCAATAAAAAGATTATGGAATACCTGGAAGCGTATCTGCCAATGCCTAAGTGGGTGACGATTAATCCGGCAAACGAAGAGATCTATGTAGCGGTCACCGATATGGAGATTAAAAGTAACTTAAACGTCAGTGTCAAAAACTTTGACTTGGAAGCCAACAATCTGGCATTTAATATCGAAGTGCCCTACAAAACGCTGGGAATCGAATTGAGTGATTAGAAAAAACATGGCTTTCACCAGATGATTATGGTGAAGCCTTAGTATGTCTATAAGGCCATATGCTTTCTGACATTGTTAAAAAAGAATCGGGCATCCGGAAAACGGGTTTTGTCACCTATTACAAACATACCTCGATTTTCAAGGTATTCTTACACCAAAATAATATAGAGATTGTAAACGATTATGCTTAAAGTGCGTGTTCATAAAGGATCGGTATGCTAAGTACTCAGGCGACAATTGGCAGACATGAGCGCGTCACGCTGAACATGTTCCCAAGCTACCCGGGCGCGCAGGCATCGGCATACCTTCCTCGCTCCAGAGTATCCATTGAGCTGTTTTTTCGCAGAAGTTCGCCTAGTCCCACTGCATCGTTAATCCGCCTTTTTTCCCAAAAGAACAACTTCTACACATAACACCAGACATTTAGATACCCGTGCCTAAATTAATCGTGCGCGTACACGTCGTTCATTTGCCTGATCTGCTCTTTAATCCGCTCTACTAAATGTTCCGGTGACAGGACCTTTGCACGATTCCCCCACGTCAGGATCCAATTGATCAGCCCGTCCGACAGCTTTGCTTTCGTTGACAGTACAAAATGCTCATCATCCAGCACCCTGATATCCGCATCCTGGCCGAACCGGTCGAGCACCACGTTGACAAGGCTGTTGTGGAAGCGGATTTTGATCCACATTTCTTCACCGGCAAACATATGAAAACTTTGATCGACATATTCCTGCAAATTAAAGTCCCGCTTTTTGAACGATTCGTCGCTGACACTGATGTTACGGATGCGGTCAAGCCGGTAGTGCCGGAGTTCATTCGTATCCTGAAAAATCCCGATCAAATAATAGAAATCGTTTTGCCAGATTAGTGCATACGGTTCCACATGGTAACGGCTGCCCTCCCGATGATAGACAAATTCCTTATTCACATTGAATTTGCCGTACTGGTATGTCAGGACTTTCCCCTCTGAAATCGCACGATGTACACTGTCGATATTCAGTTTAACCAGTTCGTAATCAATGTTGGCCGACTGACTGAACACAATTGGCTCCGGCAGTGTCTTGGCAATATGCTTGCTCGTAAGGTTCTTCACTTTTTTAATCAATTTTTCCTTTTCATTCGTTGTGATAAAACGTGCTGACAAAATCGCATCGATAATCAGCCTTAGCTGGTACGTTTCAAACAACCGAGTCTGGTGACTGTAAAGCACCTTGCCATAAGGTCCCTGATTACGGACAATTTCAAAGTCCATGTCATCCAATGTTTGAAGATCCCGCTTGATTGTCCGTTTATCAAATGTTGCATCACCAGTCTCGGCACGCAATTTTTCAATCAGCTGATCTATCCCGAGATCATGATATTCGTCCGTCTCATTAAACAAAATCTCCTGCAGCTGCAGCAGGCGGTAATTACTCCCCCGTTCCATCAAAAAATCCCCCTTACTTTATAAGACCCTTTACATTTACTGTAAAGGGCCATTCATCTGATGACAAGCCTTTTCACTTTTTCAGTAAGGATAGATATAACTGATCGCCTTGCCTCATTCGACATAATTTGTCGTCCTGCTGCTTCCGGCTGATAGTTTTCCAGTCTTCCACGGTAGATGAGTTCCATCCCTTTATGATTACGGATATCAGCAGGTGTTACGAAACAAGCAGGCTTATGAAAGCTCACTGTCTCGACATCACTTAGAACCGTCGCCACAAACTGTGAGCAGAACAACGCATCATCCCGATTCAATTCAACATGCAGAAGAAGACCGAATAACCCGAGAAAGTTATACTTATAATTCTGTTTGCGCAGTTCAATTTCCGCAATCCGTTCCCTTACCCTCCTGCATTCTGTTTCCGTCAGCTTGTATGTGTAAATCGCGCAGTTTGAACCCTTAAGAAAATCACTCCGGACATCTTCTTTGACAAAACCGCCGATAAATGGATTGCGTGGTCGTTTCCGGCCAAAACTGTATACTTCCGTCAAGGCGGGATCAAATGCAATGGAAACATGGTTTAAAGACTGCTTTGTCACAAAGTTGATCAGACGGTTCAAATATGTTCCTGTATCAGTAAAGAGAAAATAAAGTGAAACCTCATTCAGTGGGGTGCTTTTCCCATGTACTGATGAAAAGGAACAAAGGCTAAATTCGCAACGTCGTGTTGCAACGCCTTTGTTACCTGCATCATGCAGCCCCGAACGAATCGGACCTTTACGGGCAGCTGCCCTCCCAATATGCTTTTTTAATTTCTCATGTAACCTTGAAGCGGGGGACTTACTGCCCATTAAGACGGGATAAACGGTCTTCCCTTCCATACCCTTCCCCTCCGTCATGGTGCCAATTTCCGTTTAATGTTCGTTCCTATATTGTATTGTTGCATAAATCACTTTGAAAATACAGTCTTTTTTTAAGTTTTATGAATGTATGAAACTGCAGAATCCATTTACATTGACGAATCGGCTCAAATCCCTTAAGCTAACGGTGATTCTATTTATTGGAGGATGTTTAGGCATGATAACTGTTAATAATGTAGGTTTGCGATATGGCGATAAAAAATTGTTCGAGGATGTCAATCTGAAGTTCACTCCGGGAAACTGCTATGGCGTCATTGGTGCGAATGGCGCCGGTAAATCAACTTTTCTGAAAATCCTGTCAGGTGACGTAGAACCGCAGACAGGCAATGTTTCCACATCCCCCAATGAACGGATAGCTGTCTTGGAACAGGATCACTTTGCTTTTGAAGAATACAATGTGCTGGAAACGGTTTTGGTAGGACATAAACGTTTATATGACGTCAAACAGGAAAAAGATGCCATTTATATGAAGCCTGATTTTTCCGAGGAAGATGGTATGCGTGCAGCAGAACTCGAGGCTGAATTTGCTGAAATGAACGGCTGGGAAGCGGAGTCCGATGCAGCCGTTCTGTTAAAAGGACTCGGTATTCATGAATCCATTCATTCAGCAAAAATGGCGGAATTGCCCGAAGACCAGAAAGTCAAGGTATTACTTGCACAAGCACTCTTTGGAAATCCGGATGTTTTGCTTCTGGACGAACCAACAAACGGTTTGGACATTCACGCCATTCAGTGGCTGGAAGAATTTCTGATCGACTTTGAAAACACAGTGATCGTTGTTTCTCATGACCGCCACTTTCTAAATAAGGTATGCACACACATTGCAGATGTTGACTACGGAAAAATTGAAATTTACGTCGGTAATTATGATTTCTGGTATGAATCCAGTCAGCTGGCGAAAAAAATGGCGCAGGAAGAGAACAAGAAAAAGGAAGAAAAAATTAAGGAACTCAAGGCATTCATTGAACGCTTCAGTGCCAATGCATCGAAATCACGGCAGGCCACATCACGGAAAAAGCTGCTCGACAGCATTACCCTGGATGATATTAAACCGTCTTCACGCCGATATCCGTATATTAACTTTACCCCGGACCGAGAAATCGGCAATGACCTTCTCTTTGTGGAAGGCTTGACGAAAACGATTAATGGCCGAAAAGTGCTGGATAATGTCAGTTTTACCGTGAATAAGGATGATAAAATAGCGTTTGTCGGTAAAGACGATGTAGCCAAAACAACGCTGTTCGAGATTTTGATGGGCAACATGGAACCAGATGAAGGGTCATATAAATGGGGTGTGACAACATCTCAATCTTATTTTCCACGGGATAATGCAGCCTATTTTGACGGGATCGATTTGCCGCTCGTCGACTGGCTCCGGCAATATTCCCCGGAAGACGAAACAGAAACATTTTTGCGTGGATTTCTGGGGCGCATGCTCTTCTCAGGTGATCAGGCATTGAAGAAAGCAAATGTGCTGTCCGGTGGTGAACGGGTCCGCTGTATGCTGTCGAAAATGATGCTCTCAGGCGCCAATGTGCTAATTATGGATGAGCCGACAAACCACTTGGATTTGGAGTCGATCACATCGCTGAACAATGGATTGAAGAAATTTAAAGGCTCGATTTTGTTCACATCACACGATCACGAGTTTATCCAGACGATTGCTAACCGACTGATTGAAATCACGCCACAAGGTATTGTTGATAAAGACATGACCTATGATGATTACATTGCGGACAAAGAATTGCAGGCAAAAGTTGAAGCCATGTATGCGAGCTGATAGTATCGATCGGGTGTATACAACCCGATCGATTTATTGTGGTGTTTGATCGTTTTGGATGTGGTTCGATCGATTTGACATGACTGCGCACAATTTGAGCTGCTTATCGCACGTTTGGGGATTGTTCTCGCTCGAGTTGGGATTGCGCCCGCACGAGTTGGAGCTGTTCCCGCTCGAGTTTCAGACTTCCTCACTCGAGTTTGAGCTGCCTCCGCACGAGTCCCAGACCCTTTCGCCCGAGTTGACACTTCACTCGCACGCTACAAAAAAACGTTCCCCAACCTAAGTAAGGGAACGTTTTTTCATCCTATTCCATCCGAAGTTTCGCCAGTATATCCGCTGTCATGCGATCAATATCATATTCCGATACAAAGCCCCATTCTTCCTCTGCTGCAGATGAATCAATATGATCCGGCCAGCTTTCAGCAATCTGCTGACGGACGGGATCAACATCATAAGTCAGCTCAAATTCCGGAATGTGTTTCCTTATCTCATTGGCAAAATCTTCCGGCGCTGCAGATATGGCTGAAATATTATAAGCATTGCGATGGACTAATCTTTCAGGATTTGCCTCCATCAGCTTAATGATCGCATTCAGTGCATCTGGCATATACATCATATCCATATAGGTGCCCGCAGCAATATATGACGTGTATTGCTTGTTCTTCACCGCTTCATAATAAATTTCCACCGCATAATCGGTTGTCCCCCCGCCTGGTGGTGTCACATAGGAAATCAGGCCGGGATAGCGGACACCGCGCGTATCCACGCCATAGCGGTAATAATAATAATCACAAAGCAATTCACCGGCCACTTTATTGACACCATACATCGTCGTCGGCCGCATAACCGTATCCTGTGGTGTACTCCGTTTTGGCGTTGTCGGCCCGAATGCGCCAATCGAACTCGGTGTGAAAAATTGCAAATCAAGTTCCCGGGCCACTTCCAGCGCATTCATCAGACCACCCATATTTAAATCCCATGCCAATCTTGGTGCAGCTTCCGCTTTAGCTGATAATAATGCCGCCAAATGCATGATCGTATCAACGTTATGTTTTTTGGCGGCCTCATAAATGGCTTTTTCATCAGTCACGTCAACAATCTCAAACGGGCCTTCTTCCGTATCCTTTTGCCAGAGATCAGACCCGATGACATTGGAAGTTCCGTATTGTTCTCGTAATGTACTGACAAGCTCTGAACCGATTTGGCCCATAGCTCCTGTCACCAGAATTTTTTTCATGTTCGTTTCCCCCAGCTAATCCTTCAATTAATGGTGTTGTTTCGTGGAGTAGTGAAAATGGCTGGCTTACGTTTCTTTTACAATTTATCCCGTTCTGTCATGAAAAAACGGTAAAAAATTCAAGCGTACCTTCTTATTTTCACAATTCAGAAGCAGGAAGTCAGATTTGGGGAAATCGGCGAACCAGCCGATTTCCAGCATTAAATAATCTTCAGCTCTTTTCCGATTTTTTCATAGGCCTTGAGGGCATCATCCAGCATGTCCTTCGTATGGGCTGCTGTCGGCATATTCCGCACACGCCCTGTTCCCCGTGGTACAGTTGGGAAGACGATCGATTTCGCGTAAACGCCTTCTTCATATAACCGCTTGCTGAATGTCTGGGTGTCTTTTTCATCGCCTATGATACATGGTGTAATCGGTGTTTCACTGCTGCCGATGTCGAAACCGAGCTTCTTCAGACCGTCTTTCAGATAATGACTGTTTGCCCACAGCTTTTCATTTAAATCCGTCGATTCCATCAGAAGCTCTACTGCCTTTGTACTTGCTGCTGCGTCTGCCGGCGAAACAGCTGTCGAGAACAAGAATGGCCGGGAGCGGACTTTCAGCCAGTCAATTAGTTCGGCTTTGCCGGCAACATAGCCACCGATGACACCGATGGCTTTGGATAATGTCCCCATCTGAAAATCGATCTTTTTTTCCAGGCCAAAATGTTTGACGGTGCCAGCGCCTTTGCCCAAGACACCTGACCCATGCGCATCATCCACATAAGTGATGAGGTCAAACTCCTCGGCAATGTCCACAATTTCCGGCAGTTTGGCAATATCCCCGTCCATGGAAAAAACGCCATCAGTAATGACCATGACTTTATTGTATTGCCCTGACTCCACCGCTTCCTTGGCTTTCGCACGCAAATCGTCCATATCAGAGTGGTTGAAACGGATAATCTTGGCCCGCGACAGCCTGCAGCCATCAATGATTGATGCGTGGTTCAATTCATCAGAAAGAATCGCATCATGCTTATCCATCACAGCTGAAATAGCTGCCATATTGCAGTTGAAACCGGACTGGTAGGAAATGACTGCTTCCGTTCCTTTAAATTCAGCTAATCTTTTCTCCAGCTCAAGATGCAGATCGAGTGTGCCGTTAATCGTACGGACCGCCCCGGCACCAACACCGTGCGAATCAACCGCATCCTTGGCAACATCCTTCAGACGGGAGTCCGTTGCAAGTCCCAGATAATTATTGGACGAAAGATTAATCATCTTTTTACCGTCAATATGAATGACTGGACCGTTTGCACCCTGGACCGGATCGATTTCATTATACAGACCACGCTCTTTTAAATCAGCAATGTTCTCCTCCAGAAAAGATTGCAGCACCTTACTTGACATTTCGTGTCCTCCTTTATATGTAAGCGTTTTAATTGTTACCCATTTAAAAAACTAACATATTCCATTATAAAGTTTAACACATGATGATATTATTTGGTATTTGAAATTAATCCTTTGCTTTTTCATAGTAAGATTTACCTATTAATTTTTAGAAATATCCATGGTATCTTCGCTTATTTTTTATTATAATTGATATAGAAGATAATAGAGAGGAAAAAGAGTCATGAAGCAAGTTTTGATGTCCCTGTTTTTCGTATTGATTCTCAGTT
>NZ_DATGTI010000072.1:0-12345 GCF_035301925.1 Lentibacillus sp.
TTGCTTGCTTCGTGATATTGCACGTTCGAGATCATGCGTTTTTTCTGTCTCTTCTTTACGCCGATCAGATGCTTGGTTTTCATAAATTTCAATTTGGCTTGCCTGTTCGGCTGCTTCAAGCTGTTTTTCCTTTTGCTGAAACACGGGGGCCTGTTCCTGCAGTGCTTTCAGCTCGGTTTCCTTTTGCTCGAGTTCTTGAAAACGGTCGTTTAATGTTTTAGCTTCGTGAAATTCAGTTTGTTTTTGGCCATGTGCTTTGTAGGCTCGATCATATTTTTGCTGATCGATGGCAATTTGGTCGTGATAAAACTGAATTTCATCATCCAGTGCGGTGATCACCTGGTTGACATTATAATGCTCCTCGGCCAACACCTGAAATAATGGAGCGTCTTCCCGTATCGGCAGTGTCGCCGAAATATGTTGGATGTAATGGTCCCGCATTTGTTTTTCCCGGTCAAAAAGCTGCCGGGCATCATCTTTCTTCTGTTTCAGCAGTTCATTTAGTTGCTTATATGATTCTGTTTTAAAAATCCGCCTTAAAATCGCTTCCTTATTTTCCGTATCCGAGGTTAATAGTTTGCGAAACTCGCCCTGTGGCAGCATAACAATCTGCTTGAACTGATCCTGCGTAAGACCAATAAGCGCCTCAATTTTTTTGTTGATTTCGGAAACCATTTGCCTGTCAACACAGGGGACTTCCTTTCCGTCCACTTTTTCATAAAACTCATACCGCTCACCGGTCTTTGTTTTGTTTCCTTGTTTCACATGGCCCAGCTGACGCAAAATCCGATAAATATGCCCGTTCAGTTCAAATTCCAATTCAACTGATGTATGGGTATCGTCATCGGCAAAATCACTGCGCAGCATCCGGTGGTCTTCCCTGTCTGTTCCACTGGCACTTCCATACAGAGCAAAACAGATACCGTCAAAAATCGTTGTTTTCCCGGCACCGGTATTCCCGGAGATGACAAACAAATGATTCTCTTCCAGTTCTGTAAAATCGATGACCTCGGTCTTTTTATACGGGCCGAATGCCGTCATCGTCAGTTTTAATGGTCTCAACGTGTATTCTCCCCTTTCTGCCCTGATGATTTACTTTGATACCGCTTTTTCCTTCTTGGATTCCGTTGTTTCCCGTTCATCTTTTAAAAGTTCATCGAGCACCTCTTTGAAAATTGCTTCCGTTTCCGCCGTTGCCTCGACGCCCTTTACTTCTTTGTAAAACGACTTAAAAAGCTCCAAATCACTCATATTACTGCGGTCCACTTTTGACTTATTACGAGTCGGGCCACCGGAGATACCGTAATGTTTTCGTTCGACATGCATGGCATTCGGATAGACTGATCGGATGCGTTCCATTGGTGACAAAATAGGTGCATCATCAAGCAAACGGACAAACACATAATCGTCATTAACCGGATGGGTCAATAAATCTTCCATTGTTGCTTCAATCGTCCGAATATCTCTTCTCGGCGTAAGGGAACGTTTCTCGACCGACACATTCCCGTCACCATCCATCTCAACAATCGAAAAGCCTTTTTGATGGTGTTCTTCGGAAATCGAATATTTGAGAATCGACCCGCAATACCGAATCGTTTCGCTACTGACGTGGTGTGCCTGATGCAAGTGACCCAAGGCGGTGTAGTGAAATGGTGAAAAGTTGTAGGCATCAACATATTCCGCTCCTCCGATTGAGAGCGGTCGTTCCGAGTCAGTCGTATTTTCCTCTTCCTCGCCGAATGGTGTGACAAACGCATGGCCTACGTAAACATGACGGGCATCCGGATCCATTTGACGACGAATATGTTCCACGACCTTTTCCGCCGCATCATTATGTGTCCGAATGTCATCATCCGCCAACGTGGTCCGGACAACGCTCGGATCACAATATGGCACAAGATGAAATTGCACCGGGCCATGTTCATCATGCAGTACAACCGGCTGCAGATTTTCGCTGAAATGACCAATGATATGAAATCCGTTCTGCTTCATAATATTGCTGCCAAAGTTGAGGCGGCTCGGACTATCATGATTTCCCGCCACCGCCAAAACCGGCGTGTTCATTTCAAGAACAATCTTGCTCAAAACCTCGTCCAATAAATGCACAGCTTCTGTCGGCGGCACCGCGCGATCATACAAATCACCGGCAATAATCACAGCATCCGGCTCTTCTTCTTCAACCGCTTTGATGAATTGTTCCAAGACATAACGCTGATCCTCTGTCATGTACACGCCCTGGACAAGCTTCCCCAAATGCCAGTCGGCTGTATGGAATAATATCATAGGCTTGGCTCCTTTCCGATCGATTTCTATAAGTCTATTATAGTATAATTCTTTCATCGTGTGAGATAAGAATCATAATTTAGCAGATTATGTATTTCGTGAAAGCCCATTTAAGGGATGGCATCGAATTTTGCTGAAGTTCACACGATTTTTGCTAAAGTTCACATACTATTTGCTAAAGTTCATACTTTATTTGCTGAAGTTCACAAATTTTCCGCTGAAGTTCACAATTGACGGGGTCGAAAAAAGCTGTAAACCTCGGACAAGGCTTACAGCTCAGCAGCTCATATAGTATTTAATCCCACTCAAATGGTGTTTCCTGATAAACATAATAGTTGAGCCAGTTGGAGAACAATAAATGGCTGTGTGAACGCCATTTATGTGGCGGCTGTGCATTAGTATCATCGTTTGGAAAATAATTTTCCGGAATCGCCGTTTTCACCCCTCTGCTGTGGTCACGTTCGTACTCTTCGCCAAGGGTGATGGCATCGTATTCCATATGGCCGGTAATCATGATGTTTTTGCCATCGTTGGACATGATAATAAACGGTGCCCCCTGTTCGGATACTGACAGCAATGTTAAATCGGGATGGGCTTCAATCTCCTCTCTCGGTACGCTTGTATACCGCGAATGCGGTCCATGGAAAATATCATCAAAGCCGCGCACAAGTTTAACGGTCGGATCAGAAATTTGGTGTTTATAAATACCGAAGCACTTTTCGGAAAGCTCATATTTGTCTACACCATAATGGTAATATAGGCCTGCCTGAGCTCCCCAGCATATATGAAATGTGGACGTCACGTTAGACGTTGTCCAGTCCATAATCTCCGTCAGCTCTTCCCAATAGGCAACATCCTCAAATGCCAGATGTTCAATTGGCGCCCCTGTAATGATGAGTCCGTCAAAGCGGCGATCTTTGACCTCTTCAAACGTTGTGTAAAAATTATCCAAATGATGCGGGCTGACATGTGTCGGCCGGTGTGTTGCCGTTCTGAGGAAACTAATATTGACCTGCAGCGGTGTGTTTCCAAGCAAGCGCAGCAGTTGCAATTCTGTACGTTCTTTCTCTGGCATCAAATTTAAAATTAATATATTAAGAGGGCGGATATCCTGCGTCCGGGCCCTATCTTCATCCATGACAAAGATCTTTTCCTGCTTTAAAGCATCACTGGCAGGCAATTCTTTTGGTACATTAATTGGCAACCGACACCACTCCTCTTTTTCGTTAAATATATTCTCCATTATAGAACGCAAACAAAAGCGTGGCAACCATCTTGCAGAAAATTTATACATATGGGTAAATTATTTCAGGACAACATGAAGTCGTGGTAACCTGTTAATTGATAATGTGAAACTTCATTCAGTGGAGTGATTTTCTCCATTGAATGAGGGGAACAAAGACTAAAAACGCCACGTCCTGTGGCAACGCCTTTGTCGCCTGCCTCCTGCAGGCCCGAACAGAATCAGGCATTTATGGACAGTTAGCCGTCGTATTACGGCGGGTTACTGTCCATGAATGCGGGAGAAAAATTCAGGAAGTGTGTGCTGCATATGAGCAAAACCATCCGAATGCTAAACCATAATGACTATCCCCATTTCGATAAGATGGATACTGGTATTGAATTTGACTATATTGCCAATATATTTGAACACCTCGTTACAGGGAATAACCGTTTATACGGCTTATTCATCGATGGACAAATGGTCAGCATGAGCGGATATTCGATTTATGCTGACAGATACGCAATGTTAGGCCGGTTGAGAAGCGATCGTCGTTTTGCGGGAAGAGGCAATGCGACAGAATTGGTAGATTACGTGCTGAATGAAGCATTCAAGATCAATAACATTTATTGGGCAGGCGCCAATACACAGGAGGACAACCTGCCTGCACAGCGGGTATTGGAAAAAATAGATCTGATTCCTTATACCAAATTGCATGGTGCTCTTACCAGTAACGTCTCTGCCCTTGAGTCTGGTGCACGCTCATGGCGGCCTGTCACCGATATAAAGCGCAAACGGGAATGGGTGGACGAGCTTTATATTCAAACCGGATCGGTCTTTCCATACGAGTGCTTTTACCCGCTGCCGGCATCGGCCGAATTGTTTCGGGAAAATGACTTAAAGCAATGGTCCTTCTTTGAAAATGAGAGTCAGACACGATTCCTGATTACAAAATATGATCAGAAAAAGTATCATTTTTTGCATGCCGTCTATCCATGGCATGACATGACTTCACAGCCAGGCCTGTGGGAAACCATAAACTTGGAATACCGTAAGCTTAAAGACCATACAGATGACGAAACATACATATGGATGGATTTGACGAAAGAAGAAGCCAAATCTCTTCCAGCCGGTCATCAATTTGTTCTGCCTTCCCCTTGGATTCTTTACGGGATGGATCGTTCAACGTGGGAAAGATCAACTGCTCTGGCGAAATGATTTTCGAACGTTATGTAAACCAATATGAATATGCAAAGAAACAATAATAATATGTATCACTTTGAAGGATTGCCTGTTCGTGTTTAAAATGTTGGCTTGTGTGGTAACAGTACCCGTTTTAAACTCATACCTTGAGTTTTTGTCAAATGTGGCATCAAATTAAGATAGAAAGCGTCATACGAAAAGGAACCCCGATGGCTTAACATCGAAGTTCTGAGAGCTACACCGCATAGAAGTGGCGGTGGCGGTTCAGGAAAGTAATCCCCTTCCCATTCACCAATTCACAGGAGAGGGGATTACTTACTTCTTGGAATCAAGATGACTACTGATAATGGATCCACATGAGCACCTTCACCGTGAAGTCCGTTTGCAAAAATATGAGATGCCATATTTACTCTCCTGTTTAATTATCTTTGTCACTTGCCGGATTCAGCAGGAAACAACGTATACGACCACGAATACAGAAAATCGGCTGTGAAAGCGATTCCCCATACCATGCCAATACCATAAGTTGTTTCATTAGCATACGGTGAATTTGCCGCATTACCTGCTTCTATCCATGAAAAATCAGTCAAATAACCCAGCATATCTTCAAAACTATCTGTCCCGTAAGTCCAAAATATCCCCTGTACCACGACAAACACCATTAAATGCGCCATCGAACTCCAGCGATATTTTTTGCGATAAACTTCGGGTCTTTATTCCGTTCCATAATCCGATAGTCTTTTGCTGTTAACAGTTCCACACCGCGCCAACGCCCGATTGTCTTCCGCATCCAACGGTCCAGTTTCATAAAGTCAAAAATCCCAAATGTGCACGCATAAATCACGAAAACCGTGATGATAATCTGGAACGTTGAAAATTCACCCGTTTCCCGGTAAATTAAAATGGCCAGCAAAGCTTCAATCCCCAACAGTACAAGAAATGCAAGCAAAAACGACAAACTCAGCTTGTGCCTGCCCAGCAAGTAGCGAACGACACCGAAAAGCAACAATGCCACCATTGACAACACTTCAGCTGTAATGAAAATCTCCCACTGGTACTCGTTTAACAGTCCCATCCGAGCATCAACTCCATCATTAGTCTATACTCAGTTTCTATATATTCACGGTCAAAGTCAATGGAATTTTCGAAAATTCATCCGGCAGCCGTTAAAATAACATTGAATATTATAAGGAGGGGATACCAAGATTTCATCCCGGCATAGGAGCATGTACCCCAATTAACATCCAAAAAACGCCTACTTCAAACATGATTCTTACCTGAAATCTTTTTAAATAGAAATACAGTTATGGGCACGCATCCCTCAAGCGCTGCGAATTATCATCAGAATCTTTCTCCCAGACTTGAAGGACTTTCTCTCTGACGTTTCAGACGGTTTCGGAGAGCGTTTCGGACGTGGGAAGCTTCCTCTCTGACGTTTTGACCGCTTTCGGAGAGCATTTTGGACTAGAGAGGCTTCCTCTCTGACATTTTGACCGCTTTCGGAGAGTGTTTCGGACTTGAGAGACCTTCTCTCTGACGTTTCTGACGCTTTTGGAAAGCGTTTTGGACTTGAGAAATCTGATACTGCGTCGCCTATCCTGGTTAACTTCTAATGATCGGTCCTCATTAAGTTTTTGGGATATCCTTGCTTTATTATAATAGTTCAGAAAAAAACCCGGATTATGGCTCATCACCATAATCCGGGTAAATAATTCTGAGCACTCTATTCTGTCAACAGCGGGTAATAACCTTCTTCATTATGTGTTTCTCTCCCAACTAACGGCGGATTGAACACACACACCATACGCATCTGCGTTTTGGCTCTTAGTATATGCTTATCATGCTCATCCAACAGATACATCGTACCGGCCTTGATATCATATACATCGCCTGTTTCCACTTTTTCAATAGTGCCTTCCCCTTCGATACAGTAAACGGCTTCGATATGATTCTTGTACCAGAAATAGTTTTCTGTTCCGGCTTTGATGATAGTATCGTTCATGCTGAAGCCAACGCCGTCCTTTTTCAGGATAAAACGTCGGCTCGACCAATTTTCTTCTGTTGTTTCGTCTTCTGTTCCAATCAAATCTTCAAGCGATTTTACAATCATTTGCTGTCCCTTCTTTCCTTTTTCTGCTTATATTTAGCCAGCATGTAACCGGCAGAAAATCCCGGCTAAAACACCAAATTGAATAAAGGATAACTGCCGGCAACCATCCAATTCGGCTGGCTCATTCAGCGGGAAAACTGCTCCACTGACTGAAATTTAATTTTATTTCGCCAGAGCTGCTCCAATGCTTTCATCCAAAATAGCAAGCCCTTTTTCGATGCCTTCATTATCTATAATAAGTGGTGGGAGAAATTTAACAACTTCATCTTTTGGACCGGAAGTTTCTACAATTAATCCGCGCTGGAACGCTTCCGCACAAATATCATCAGTCAGACCGTCTTTACCCATGGCAATCCCCTGCATCAGCCCTCTGCCGCGATGATGGGCTTCGAGTTCAGGATATTTGTCGATAATGGCTTGAGCGCCTTTTTTCAAAAGCTTACCTTTTTCCTTGACCGACTCGCTTAGGTCATCATTTTCCCAGTAGGTGAGTGCCTCTGTCGCGGCAATGAAAGCAAGATTGTTGCCGCGGAACGTACCATTATGTTCACCCGGCCCCCACTGGTCAAATTCCGGTTTGATCAGTGTCAGTGCCATTGGCAGTCCGGCACCGCCAATCGATTTGGACAGGCAGACAATATCCGGGTCGATTCCGGCCGGTTCAAAGCTGAAAAATGTACCAGTTCTGCCGCAACCCGCCTGGACATCATCAACAATCAGCAAAATGTCCCAGCATTTGCAAAGCTCATCGACTTTTTTCAGCCATTCCATGCTAGCCGCGTTAATACCGCCCTCACCCTGAACCGTTTCCAATATAATGGCTGCCGGCAGAGCAACACCGCTTCCTCTGTCTTCCAAAAACCGCTCCAGGTAAGCGATGGTATCCTGATCTTCCATATAATCATCAAATGGCATTGACACCGAATGATGCAGCGGAACACCTGCCCCATGCCGTTTAAAAGAGTTGGCGGTTACGGAAAGTGAACCGATTGTCATGCCATGGAATGCATTTGTGAAGCTGATGACCGTGTCTCTTCCTGTTACCTTACGTGTAATTTTCAGTGCACTTTCTACTGAGTTTGTACCGGTTGGTCCAGGAAACATCACTTTATAATCAAGATTGCGGGGCTTCAGAATGGTGTCCTTGAAACGTTCAAGAAATTCTTTTCTTGATGTTGTTCCCATGTCAAGACTATGAAGGATGCCGTTCTGCTGGATGTAATCAATCATTTTTTCCTGCATGGCATCGTCATTGTGGCCGTAATTTAACCCGCCGGCACCTGCAAAGAAATCAATATATTCATTTCCATCTGTATCCCAGATTTTATACCCCTTTGCTTTCTCAAAAACGGTTGGCCAGCCACGGCTGTAGCTTCTGACGGTCGACTCCAGTTCCTCAAATGTCTTCATCTTGTTATCTTCAATTACTGTTGTTGTCACCATTTCACCCTTCCACCTGAATTTTTTCTTTTTGAATTGGTCCAATCTTAAACAATCGCTCATCTTCATGACCTTCTTTCGGAAAGTCACCTGATGTAAAATAGTCATGAATCACACATTTGGTACGCAGTTTTTTCGCAAGGCCTTTAAACAGCTGCTGTGATGCTATATTTGACGGAGACACTGTTGCCTCCACGTAATTAACTTCTTCACAGCCTTCGCGCTTAAGCAGCTGATACAACATCCTCGTCGCCAATCCATTGCCGCGTTCAGACGCATCGACAGCGACCTGCCAGATGAACAGTGTATCAGGCTGATCGGGATGAATAAATCCTGAAATGAAGCCTACTGTTTTCCCATCTCGTTCAACGACGATGGATGTTTCGGAAAATATTTCACACCACATAAGATAACTGTAGGAAGAATTAAGATCCAGAACACCTGTCTCTTTTATCAGTTCCCACACTTCCGCTCCATCATCTTTTGTTGGTTTGCGAAAAACTAAACCCTCTTGTTCCTTTGTTTTCGTCATGACAACATTACTGCTGTTTAAGATGATTCCACCTCCTAGGATTTTCAAAAAAACATTCTTTTTTAGAATAAATAGAATTGTCGCTTTCGTCAAAACGGATTAAGCATGATTTATTAAGGTTAAACTTGTTTAAATCCGGTCTGGATAAAGCAATCCCCGATTAATCAAAAAAAGCTCCAAAATATTTGGAAATAGACGGATATTCAAAAATCATGAGATGAGTGACAGCCGCTATTAACGTGAGAAAAAATCGGCTGCAGCCTCGTCTTATCAATGATCAGAGGCCGACAGTCAGACTTGAAGAAATTGGTGAGCAGGCCGATGCCAGTATTGAAACATCACCGCAACCTTTTTTGATTATAATCGTCACTTTATATTGTGGGGAGTTTAAAGTGCATGGGGTCCGCGATCGGACGCGATTGCTGAAGAAGGAAACTAAATTTTATGAATGGCTCAGTTCTAATTGAATTGAGTCAGATTTCTAAAACAAACTAAAAGGGACCGTGTAGTCGGTCCTTTTGGGTAAAATTTCTTTGCAGTTCTAATACAATATCTTTTTTTAGTGAACAGTAACAGGTTCGCGACTATTCAATTTTTTTACGATAATACCTGCTTCGATAAGTGGGGAGATTCACATAAAATGTTCTGCAACGCCATCCTTTAACCATTTCGCTGTCAATGTTTCTGCATTTAACATCTCTTCTGGTGTACCTTCAAATATAATATGTCCACCTTGTTTTCCGCCTCCTGGGCCTAATTCGATAACCCAGTCGCTCGCTGCTATAAAGTCTGGATTGTGTTCGATGATGATAACGGAATTACCTCTAGTGACAAGATGTTGAAATACATTTAAAAGTTTCCCATTATCTTTTGTGTGCAGCCCTAAGGATGGCTCGTCCAACAAATAGATTTGTCCTTCTTTTTGTAAGTGGCTTGCAAGTTTTAGACGCTGAACTTCTCCGCCGCTTAGAGAACTTGTCGTTTGTCCTAAGGTTAGATACCCTAGTCCTACGTCTTTTAAAGTATTGACTCTTTTGATGATCTTATGTTCTTTAAAATAGTTCATAGCATCGTCTATCGTTAAATCTAACATCTCGACTATATTTTTACCTTGATATCGATACGACAACGCCTCGTCTGAGTATCTTGTACCGCCACATGCTTCACAGGGAATCGTCACTGGATCCGCAAATGCTACGTCTGGCGCTGTGACGCCTTTTCCTTTGCAGACAGGACATGCCCCTGAGGAGTTAAAGCTGAACAAACCTGCAGGACGGCCTGTTTCTTTTGAAAATATGGAACGAATATCATCCATAATGCCCATGTATGTTGCTAGTGTGGAACGGCTGGAGATTCCGATACTGCCTTGTCCTACCATGATGGTTTCTGGGTAACGTTCCGGGAATGCTTCCAACATGAAGGAGCTTTTACCTGAACCAGACACGCCACATATAGAAACTAAGACATTTTTAGGAATATTGACGCTAATATTTTTTAAGTTATGGTTACTTGCTTTTTTTATTGTAAAATAACTTTCTATATCTCTTGGATGTTTGTTTATTGTCAGCTTGTAGTTTAAAGTTGTTGCAGCTTTAGCGTTTTTCAGCCCTTCTAATTTTCCTTGATAGACAACTTCTCCCCCACTCGCACCTGCACCTGGTCCCATCTCGATGATTTCATCCGCTGCTTTTATGACGGATAGATCGTGTTCGATGACAATGACGGTATTATGCCCGTCTTTTATACTTTTCAGCATTTGTATTAACATAGCCACTTCTTCTGGGTGGAGTCCTGCAGTTGGTTCTTCGAAAATGTAAGTGATATTGTTTAGACTGCTCCCTAAATGACGAGCGATTTTTACCCTTTGCGCTTCACCACCAGACAGAGTGCCCATTTTTCTGGACAGACTCAGATATCCTAATCCCATGTCAACGAGTTGTTTTACACGCGGGATTACTTGTTGTGCGATCGATTCTCCCATCGGATCTTTTATCTTCGTTAATTCTTCCAGTAGTTCTGTAAGTTCCAATTGATCGTATTCTGCGATATTGAAGCCATTTATTCTGCATTCCAATACCTTTGGGTTTAGGCCAGAACCTTGACAGGTTGAGCATAAGAATCGAGTTGATACGGCTAAAACGTCATCTTGGGATACTTGTTTTAGCTTTGAGACATCTCGATTGATATAAAGACGTGTAAACCTGGGCAATAACCCATCCCACTCATGCTCTTGAGGTCCGTGTTTTGTATGAAACGGCGCAAAGACTCTTTCGCCTTCAGGAGGACCATATAACAGCAGATGGCGTTTTTCCTCGGAGTAGTCCTTGACAGGCAGATCCGGATCGAATAATCCGCCGGTCATCATCCACCTGCCTTGCCAACCTGAAGGCGATAATGGCTTGAATTTTACGGCATAATCCCGAAGTGACTTATTTTCATCAATTATCTTATTCGGGTCTGGCGCAATGACCTCCCCAAATCCGTTACATTTCGGGCATCTGCCAAACGAACTTTGGCTTGAAAAATCACTGGCAGAACCTATGGATGGTTTTCCTATTCTTGAAAACAACAGTCTAATTAATGGATGTATATCCATATAGGTGCCAACCGTTGAACGGGAATTGCCTCCAGCAGGTCTTTGCTCGACTACGACAACCGGGCTTAAGTTTTGCAAAGAATCGGCATTTGGTCTTTCGTATCTTGGCATTCGATATCTGACGTATTGAGAATAATTCAACGTCATTTGTCTTCTGCTTTCTGTTGCTAATGTATCAAATACAACGGAGCTTTTTCCTGACCCTGAAAGACCAGTAAATACAATAATTTTTTCTTTAGGTATGTTTAAATCCACATTTTTTAAATTATTTTCTTTAAGTCCCCTTAAAATGATTTCATCTTTTATTTCTGACACTTTACCATCCTTTCTGACTTTATCTACTAAGAAAGTGTCTTGGATACTTTAGCCATCGTCCTGTATGAGACATTTTCGTATTCGACAAGCTGGGTCGTTTTCAGAAGACGCACTTATTTGGTTGCGATGTCGTTTTCTGGAATGGTCTTTTTCTGCTATTAGCTGTATTCGTTGAATAAAACGTCTGTAATGATTACTTATTTTAAAAAATTGGCTTACCGAAGTTTGATTAGCCAATTCCATACATAATTGTATTATTTTGATAATGCAATTTTTATATGGGCTAAATGGTGCTCTTCATGCCAAGCTAATTTTGCAACTTTTTCTGCAACTGTTATTTTACCGTTTGTCTGTAGAGTAAAAGCTCGATTTAATTGCTCTTCAGTTAAACTATATCCTAAAGATACGATGCGCTCATTGATACCTTCCAGCATTTTAATAGAACTTTCTATAGAAACATTTGTATCCGGTTGAATAGCCCACTTTTCTTGATCAAAAGCTGGTACTGTTGGATTCTCATCTGTTAAAGCCAGCTTCAAACGTTGATACATGTTCAACTGAGAATCTGCAATGTGATGAACAAGTTGATGAACTGTCCAGCTACCATCACGATATGTTCTGCTTAATTCTTCATCACTTAATGA
>NZ_DATGTI010000073.1:0-3130 GCF_035301925.1 Lentibacillus sp.
TATTGGTTTCACCGATAAACGATGCAACAAAACGATTGTCAGGTTTGTTATAAATCTCTTGAGGTGTTCCGATTTGTTGGACTTCACCTTCACTCATGACCATGATTCTGTCGGACATTGCCATTGCTTCATGTTGATCATGTGTTACATATACCGTGGTAATCCCTAGTTCAACTTGTAGCCGCTTAATCTCGACCCGTGTTTCTTCACGTAATTTTGCATCTAAGTTGGACAATGGTTCGTCCAACAATAAGATATCCGGTTCAATTACAAGCGCCCTGGCGAGTGCAACACGTTGCTGCTGACCACCGGATAATTCCGTTATCTTTCTATTACCGTAGCCCACTAACCGAACAAATTCTTGCGCTTTTTCTACTTTTTCTTTTATAACACTTTTTGAAAGTTTCCTTACCTGCAGTCCAAACGCAATATTTTCAAAAACAGTCATATGCGGGAATAGTGCATAGTTCTGAAAAACCATTCCAATGTTTCGTTTGTTCGGTTTTACCGTCGTAATATCTTCGTTGTCAAAGGCTATCTTACCGCTTGTAGGAAAGTAAAACCCGGCTATCATTCTTAAAGTTGTCGTTTTGCCGCATCCGCTTGGGCCCAGAAATGTGAAGAATTCTCCGCTTTTTATATCAATGTTGATATCCTCAACGCCTCTGGCTTTCCCAAACATTTTAGTAATATGTTCTAGTCTGACACTTTTCATAACCTTCACCTTTCTTTTTCACAAAGTAGGATGATGTTCATCACCTTACAGTTCCAGGCTGATTTTTTTCTCCCTATGTTCTTACAAATATTTAAGTGGGTCAAATTCCAACACGTTCTCCCTCAACCAGTATCATTAAATGAACCTACTTTATGCTTTATTAAAGTTGTCTAAACTTGTTGTACAGGTTCCAGAACCGAAAAGTCACTCCTTCAATAATTGATTTCGAAGTGAATGATTTTCCCCTGATCACACTTGAATTATTTTCTTATCCAATTTTCAATCAGCTTATTTAGATTGCAGGTTGCTTCATCAACAATTTTTTGGCCCATTTCGAGTGAGGTTTGTTGAATTAACCCTGTGTACCCATCCCAGGATTCCGGCGTACCTTCAACAAGAATATATGGGTAAGAAGAGAGTTTTTCTACATCAGAAAACTCTGTATCACCTTCCTTAACATGGACGAGGTGAGGTTGAAATGCTTTAGTTGCTGACATCTCGTATGGTCCGCCATGACCTCTTCCCTTTGTGTCGACCATACCCAGTTCCTCTGCTTTATCGATTTCAACCATTTGCCACCAGTTAATTAATAAAAAACTAGTACTATTATGTTTACCTGTGACATATTCAGCAACAGCCCGTGATATCCCCATATTTCCATCATGAGCGTTTAAAAGCACAATCCGCTCTATACCTTGGTTTACAATCCCCTCGACTATATCTATCAAATATTCTTGAATGATAGAAGGCCGAATAGTAATGGTACCTTTATATTTATTGGTTTTCCCTGGACAAGCTGTATATGGTACAGTAGGAAAAACGACGCCGCCGAGTTCTCGATCAATTTTATTTCCAAACCCATCCGCTAAAAAAATGTCCGTTCCCAACGGAGAATGTGGCCCATGATATTCAAAACTGCCCAAAGGCAATACAGCAAATTTGGCATCAGAAAGCTCGTTTAATTCTCTTCCATGTATATCTGTAGCTTTCACCGTTATCACTCCTGTACTTCGACTGATCAAACTTCCGCCTAATCTTTTCCAAAAAAAAGACTATCAGAGATAGAACAGGATGAAGCGTCCACCCTGTTCCTGTTAATTCAACTTAATAAATCCTAGTTGGAATTTTTAATATTTTGATCCCAGTGTTCCATCCATTCCATTTCATTCTCAGCCATGATCTGCCAGTCCAAATCCATTTGATTCATTTCAAGATCTTTTAGCCAATCCGGCTGCTGCTCATCTTCTAAGTCAGAGCGAGTTGGAATTTGGAAAAAATCTTCTGATAATTTTGATCTGATACCCGGTGAAAATAGGAATTCAGAGAATAGTTCGGCATTTTCCGCGTTTTGTGCATCTTTTATAACACCAACACCATCTACCAAAATCGGAGCACCGCTTTCAGGCATGACATAACCAAACGGCTGATTATGCTGTTCCTTCTGCAGCAATATGTCCTGAAGGTTCCATAATGAAACTGTTCCTTCCTGGCGAGCTAATTTCAAATACAAATTAGTTGGATCTTGTGCATAATCCTTTGTGTTTGCATCAAGTTTACTTAACCACTCGTAACCCGCCTCAGGATCCTCGGGGTCCTGACGATAAATCATTGCTGAATAAATCGTTCTCATTGTTCCGGACGGCAATACTCCACGGATAATTATTTCATCTTCCCATTTTGGATCAAGTAAATCATCCCAGTCCTGTGGCGCCTCATTTTTTGAAAGTACATCTGTGTTATACATGATGACTTCGGGTAAAATAATTTCTCCGTACCAATGGCCTTCAGGATCTTTGTACTCTTCCGGTATGGCATCTGCGAAATCTGGTTCATAAGGTTGCAGCAGGTCTTCTTCAACAGCAGTATCAAAAGCAGATTGTGTTCCGCCCCACCAAAAGTCAGCCTGTGGATTTGTTTTTTCACCGCGCACACGTTCAAGTATCTGTTGTGCACCCATTGTTAACACTTCCACATTGATATCCGGATACTCTTCCTCAAATAATGGAATCACTTCATCAACAACGGTTTGATCTCTTGCTGTATATATAACCAGATCCCCGCTTCCTCCCTCACTGTTCTCACTTCCTCCTTCACTATCTCCATCGCTAGAACCTTGATCATCGCCACAAGCCGCCAGCAACATTAGAGAAATAGCAATTAAAAATATGAAGAGCCACGTCTTTTTACTTCCCATAATAATCCTCCCTCTTAGAAATAAATTATTTTAAAGCCGATGTGGAGAAGTTTTCTAACGCTAAATAAACCGCCCCATACAAACCAGCTTTAGAACCTAGCTCAGTTACTTTTATCTCAGGCATTTTCGGTACAAATTTTTCAATTGTCTGTTTATAGTGATTAAAGGACGATTGATCCATATTTGTCAGTTCTCCTGAAATAATTACGGCTTGAGGGTCT
>NZ_DATGTI010000074.1:0-10531 GCF_035301925.1 Lentibacillus sp.
CAAAAGCACGGCGGAAGCGGAGCAGTTGGTGTGTGGTGGCAATGATCAGCTGAGCGCTCCCATCCTTTTCCAAACTGCCGCCGTAAAGACCCTGGATGTAGACGCCCGAGAATGCCTCACGCAGGCGCGGCAGTAATTCCCTTACAACATCCGTCCTGGGTGTGGCAATACAGACGCGCATGCCCAATTTCAAGGCTTCTGATATCCCCGGGAAAAGCATCTCCGTTTTTCCGGCACCACAAACCGCCCAGGTCAGCAGCTCCCTTTCACGGTCCTGAATGACCTGAACAATACGGTTTGCCGCTGTTTGCTGTGCATCGGTCAATTCACCGTTCCATGTACAGGCATTTGGATAACTTGGCCAGGTTGCATCAGGACCAGTCCATTCATATAACGCTTCACATGCCGTCACCCGTCCCATCTCAATGCATTTCCGGCAGTAAGCATGCGTTTTATGGCATCGGTGGCAAGGGATTTGCCCAAATAATGATTGCTTTTGATTGCCGCAACGCTGACATTGGTAATGGGACCATTTTCTCCTGATAGAAAGCTTTGGCGTAAAATAATTAGCGTTTAGAAGGTGTTCGAATAAGGGGTCATCAATGAGGATCTCTTTTCGCAACAGAAGTTTACCAGCATAACGTCTGCTGAGTTCAATATCGTCCATGATTTCACGCTCCTGATAGAATGGATGGTTGACAAGTGGGAACGGAACCGGCATGACAGCCGATTCCGAGAGAGAACCAGTGGTTATATTACTTTTTATACCAAACAGCGCCGAGTGCACCTTCGCCAAGGTGGGTGCCGATGACAGGCCCGAAATAGCTGATCATCGTATCCATGTTTGGAAAATCGGCATCAAATTTATCTTTCAGCTCGGCTGCAGCTGCTTCATTATTGGCATGAATAAAGGCAACTTTAAGCTCTTTTCCTTCTTTCGCATCTGCTTCCAACATGCCCATAATCCGATTCAATGCTTTTTTCCGGGTACGGATTTTTTCAAATGGAACGATTTTTTTGTCGACGAAATGAAGTACCGGTTTAACCTGAAGCAGACTCCCAACAAGTGCCTGGGCACCGGTCAGACGTCCGCCGCGCTGCAAATGGCTTAGGTCGTCGGCCATAAAGTAGGCCCGGATACTTTGCTTTATATCATCAAGCCGTTCAATGATAGCTTCCGGGGATTTTCCAGCTTGAGCCAATTCTGCCGCTTCAAGCACGTAAAAACCCTGCCCCATGCAGCTCAATTCCGAATCATACGGATAGACGTCAATTCCCTCGACCATTCCTGCCGTACTGACAACCGCCTGATAGGTGCCGCTTATACCACTTGATAAATGAATTGAGATAACCGCATCGTAACTCTCCGCAAGTTCCTCAAGTTTTTCGGTTATCATACCGATCGACGGCTGTGATGTTTTCGGCAGTTCCTCCACTTCTTTCACTTTTTGATAAAATTCTTCAGTCGTGATATCAATTCCTTCACGGTAGGCGTCATCACTGAACACCACACTCAGCGGAACCATATGAATATTATGCTGGTCAATCAGCTTTTCGGGGATATAGGCTGTACTATCCGACATTACAGCAATTTTCATCGCGTACATTCTCCTCATACTTGTACTATTTTCTATTATTCTACATGAATTTTAGGTGACATGCATTGCTAAACAATCACTTTCTGGAAGGTAATTACAGGAGGTGTGGTTTTGGCCCTTAAATTTTAAAGGACTCAATGAAAAGTTGCATCTCCATATTGACGCGTCCCATTTTCAACGTGTTATCGGCAAAACGGGAGTCCAGTGCTTTTTTGGCTTTACCGTCAAAATGATGGTTGATTTTATTGAGGATTTGATCGTGATGGTCTGGTATAGAGGCTGTCGTGCGGCCGTGCTTTAAATACGCTTTAAAGATCGCGTTTGCTTCCTGCAGATTGGCATGAACACGGGACTTAAGTTCTTCCTTTTGTACACCTTTTTCCATTTGTTCCTTCCAAAAATCATTTAATTCCCTGTCACCAACAATGCTGTACCCGTTATATCCCAACAGGAATCACCTTCTTTAACTTTGTTTAAATCCCAGCCACTGGGCAAGTAACTGGTCTGTTTCATCAAAGTCATTTCCTATTTTCTCCATATGAAAAGCAATTTCTCCGGTATCAGATCTTACTTTCTGCAAAAGGTATAAAATTTCCTCATAATGATCCGCATCAAACATGACGGGGACGCTATGATCATATGTCCCATACTGCCTGAAAACGTCTTCAACATCTTCTGCAGACAGTTTATCATAATTCCCCGAACCTGCAACACGCAAATACTTACTTTTGATAGTCGTTAATGTATCAATATAATAATCATAAAAGTTTTTAAAGGATTTCTCAGTTTTCTCGATCAAATGAGCATTGTCTTCAACCTCACGTGCGTACATTTTCATGATTTCCGATTTAATGAGGATACTGAAATTGTGAACACCATTATTTTTCATTTTCAATGGAGAATTTTTCAACTGAGTATGTAACGTGCCATCATATAATATCTCGGATCGAAAATAGCCGTTCTCATCAAACAATTTATCGACAGCATAGTTTTCATTGACAGCATGTGTATCAAACCATCTCCCATTAACATCAGAAGGATCACTCATGTAGTAAACCGATCCAATTGCTTGATCAAACCAGGTACCGACGACATCATCCGGATAAGTATAAGAAATGATTTGATTTTTGAAATCCCCATTTTTTACTTGCTTTTGCTGTTCATCTGTCAAAAGATGATAAGTGGGAGCAGATGCAAATGCAATGGCTTCTGTATCATGCTGCACAGCAAAATATTCAGCCAGACCGCCGCCAAGCGAGTGACCGACAAATGTAACATTATCTTTCCCGTATTTCTCTATGTATTGATCGACAATCGGGGCGGCTTTCGTAAACTGATTTTCATTCAAGATTCTAACATTTCCATCTTCATCTAATTCCGCATGTCCACCGGCTATCAATTGATCTTGCACCGGTGATCCCGTGTATTTATGCTCCGTATTTCCGGTGTAGGATTGATCGCCGAGAACAATACCAAAAACATCCGTCTCCAGATCATTTACAGCCTCCCCCATCCCGCGGTTAAGCTGTGTTCCCTCAAAGCTGATGACGACTTCCCCGGTATTTTCATTTTTCAGGACATACCCGTGGAGGCCGGTGTCTTCGTCTTTGAAGTTGTGTTGGGTTTCCCAGACGATATGCTCTCCATTTATTTTTACGGGAACCATTTTTACATCTACTTCATAACTTTGATCTGCAATTTGAACTGCTTCTTTTTCAGTCAAATGCCCCATAGTCATTCACTCCATTATATTGTAAACTATATATAAGAGGTGATTCAATTGAAAATAATACGTCTATTCATTATATTAATTATTATTATACTATTAGGAGGATGCTTTGTGAATACGGATGAAAATAAATTTGATAAAAAAACAATTGAAAAAGCCAAAGAAAAAGTTGAAAGCTATATACGTAATAATTATGAAAACATTGAAACTATAGAATTCAACAACGACGACTATGTAAGTGGCATGGGAGGCTTAATGATACGAGGAACAGTTAATGAAGAAGCAGGTTTCTCCGCTAAAATTGATCCGGAAACATTTCAAGTCGGAAGTATTGGATTAAAAACCGGATTTCCCAACATGAAGGAAGAATGCAAAGGTGAGATTTGTGATTATTAAGGAAAGGACTGTATTGTTATTATTAATACCTATCAGTATCATTTTCACCTTTTCAATCCTGCTGGCAGGGTGCTCGATGAACAAACAACAACATTATGATGATAAAACAATCCAGATAGCAAAAGAAAAAGTCGAAAGCTATATACGTAATAACTATGAAAACATAGATACAATCGAATTCGATAACGATGATTACTCAAGCCCTATGGGAGGAATGATGATAGATGGGACGGTAAACGGGAAAGCCGGTTTTTCTGCAGACATCGATCCAAAATCATTTCGAATAGGAAGCATGGGGTTAAAAAAAGGTTTTCCGGAAAGAAAGGAAGAATGCAAAAAGGAAACCTGTGATTATTAACTGGAGTGTTTAGATTGAAAGTAAAACACTTATCTATTTTTCTTAGCTTTTTGATTCTCTAACCAACTTTTCCCACAATACACCGCAGCCAAACGACTGCGGCATATAAATGGGGTTTTGTGAAGGCAGACCTACCCCTGCACCTCGACCCAGCCTTTGCGGATAGCCGAGACAACCGCTTGAGTCCGATCATTGACATTCATTTTTTGTAAAATATTGCTGACATGATTTTTGACCGTTTTTTCACTAATGTACAATCGTTCTGCGACATCCCGATTGCTTTTCCCGTCCGCCAAAAGCTGAAGGACTTCACACTCACGCCGGGTCAGCAAATGGAGTGGTTTATGATATTCAACTCTGCCTCCTGCCAATGTAGTCATGTTTTCATGTGCCAGACGACGATACTCCTGAACTAGATTATGTGTCACTTTCGGATGAAGATACGAACCGCCTTCACGAACGACTTTGATCGCCTCTATCAATGCGTCTGAATCCATTTCCTTTAATAGATAACCCTGTGCACCTGTTTTCAATGCATGTGTTACATAGCTTTCATCATCATGGATCGAGAGGATGATGACATAAGTATTCGGATATTTTCTTACGAGATCTGATGTAGCCTGTACCCCGTTTACTTTTGGCATGTTGATATCCATCAAAACAACATCCGGTTTATGCTGCCGGACCAGTTTGGATGCAACATTGCCATCGTCACCTTCAGCAATGACTTCAAAAGAAGGTTCGAATTCAAGAATGCGTTTTACACCTTCACGAAATAACTTATGGTCGTCAATCAATACAATTTTTGTTCGTTTATTACTCATCAAATGTTCCTCCCGAGTGATTACTCTATTTTTAGAGGTTAATTCAAATGAACGTTTACCCTATTACATTTTTTAATAGAAAAATTAGATTTTATTTCGGTTTAATTTAAGTATACTTTATATTTTACAAAACACAATATGTCTAAAAACCCGTATATGGGACTTTTATCACGATTGTTGTGCCCTCGCCGATGGTTGAATTTATTGACAGGGTGCCATCCAGCATTTCAACACGTTCCCTCATGCCAATCAATCCAAACGACTTCTCCTGTTTCTGCTCTGGATCAAACCCTTTTCCATTATCCTTGACCACCATTACGAGCATCGTCGAATTTATTTCCAGCTTCACCTTAATCAGTGATGCTTCCGCATGTTTAACCGCATTTTGCAGGGCCTCCTGCATCAAACGGAAAAACGCAATTTCATATTCTTGATGCAGCCGTTTTTCCTGACCGATCGTTGTGAATTCAATTTCAATATCATTGTAATCAGCAACGGTCGATGTATATTTTTTAATGGTTGGAATCAATCCTAAATCATCCAACGCCATCGGCCGCAGATCATAGATAATGCGCCGCACTTCGTATAAGGACGAACGAATCATTTTCCGGACACTTTTGATTTCACTGAGTGCTTCATTTACTGTTCCATCCCGAAAGGTCCGGTCGACCAGTTCCGAACGAAGGAGGATATTTGCAAGCATCTGGGCAGGTCCATCATGGATTTCCCGGGATATTTTCCGGCGCTCTTCTTCTTGTGCCTCAATAATTTTCAGCCCGAATTCCTGTTTCTCTTTAGCCTCTTCAATCATCTCATTAACCTGTCGGAAATCATCACTAAGGTAATTGAGAATGACAGATATTTTGCTCGCTAGCCCTTCTGCGCGTTTAATCGTTTCATTGAGCGACAACAGACGACGCTCGAGTTCATCGCGCTTATCCCGCAACACTTTTTCTTCCTGACGCGAAATGGCTAGTTTTGTCTGCATGGCATGTGTTTTCTCATAGACTTCACGGATTTCATTTTCGGAATGCTGGTCAAAATCTCTGCTGACCTCGGCCAAACGCTGCCTGGAAAATTGCACTTTCTGTTCCAGTTCATCGCCATCGCTGATATGTTTGGCAACTTTTTCCCGTGTTTCCTGCAGTTCCTTCTCTAACTGCCAATACTCTGTACGTGCTTCTTCGCTGATGTTGAAAATTTCATCTTTGCTGTTTTGCACCATATCAATCATGTCTTCGATTATATAATCCAGTGCTCGCTTTTCCAGTTTCTGAGCCATATATTCCCACCAGCCTATGTTATAATTAATTCGAAAGTGATTTGCCGTTTATAGGGGCTTTTTTCATACTTTCAGGAAAATTTTCCTGAATTGCCAAGTATCATCATATTCTCATTTCCAGTATAATACCTTCTGGGAGGCAATGAAACATGCTATCTAACTATTATACCGTAAAAAAAGAAGACTTTGACGAAATCATCATACAAAAGTCACGGTTTATCGGATACGTCAAACGTGTAGAAACCGAAGCAGAAGCACAGGCTTTTGTGCAGGAGATTAAAAAAAAGCACCATGACGCCACGCATAACTGCTCCGCGTATATGGTCGGCGAGCATAACCAAATCCAGAAGGCCAATGACGACGGAGAGCCAAGTGGAACAGCCGGTGTACCGATTTTGGAAGTACTGAAAAAACGGGACTTAAAGGATACAGCTGTTGTGGTCACACGGTACTTCGGTGGTATTAAGCTTGGGGCCGGTGGTCTTATTCGTGCTTACAGCAGCACAACATCAAAAGCGATTGAAACGGCCGGCGTAGTACAGCGCAGACTGATGCAAGGCATTTCGGTCACGGTAGACTATTCGCTGCTCGGAAAACTGGAAAATGAACTGCGCCATTCGGATTATATCCTTGATTCAACCAATTACCTCGACAAAGTGGAATTCATTGTGTACGTTCCTGACGGGGAAGAAGATAACTTTCGCACATGGATGATTGATCTCACCAGTGATAAGGCCGCATTTGCGGATAAAGGGACCGCTTATGTGGAGATTGATGTGTGAGCGGTTGATATCCCGTTTATTCGGTTGATTTTTTCGTTTTCTGGTTGATATCCCGCTTATTTGGTTGATATCCCTCTACCCGGTTGATATTCGTAGTTGAAATAAATTTAAAGCGGCACTGTCTTAAACTTTCGACAGTGCCGCTTCGTCTGCGATCAATATGGCATTTTCGTGCTTTTGCAGGATTGACGCCGGGAATTCCTCGGACACCATGCCGTTCACGAGGCGTTTCACAGCATCGGCTTTTTTCTCACCGGAAACGAGCAGTATAATTTGTCTGCTTTCCATAATCGTCCCAATTCCCATTGTCAGCGCTTTTTTCGGAACGTCATCCATCGACTTGAAAAAACGTGCATTTGCTTTCCTTGTGGATTCGTCCAATTCGACGACGTGGGTACGGCTGTCAACCGGCGTACCAGGTTCATTAAAGCCGATATGCCCGTTCAGTCCCAGGCCCAGCACCTGCAGATCAACATAGCCGGCATCCTTGATAAGCGCTTCATAGTCACGGCATTCCTTTTCCAAATCTTCCGCAGCACCATTGGGCAGAAAAGCCTGTTCGTCGGGCAGATCAACGTGGCTGAATAATTTTTCATTCATGTAGTACCGGTAACTGTTCGGGTCACTGGCCGCCAGCCCGACATATTCGTCAAGATTGAATGTGGTGACATTGCTGAACGATAGATTGCCTTTCTTATATTCGTCAATCAGCTTTTGATAAAGGCCTTCTGGAGTAGATCCAGTTGCAAGGCCCAGCACTGAGCTATCTGATTTTTCCATCTCATTAACCAGCAGTTCACAAGCTTTTTCACTCAGTTCATCATAATCTTTCACACGAATGATATTCATTTAATTCATCTCTCCTTTATATGCAAGTGTACCGCGGCATATCGTATATTTGATGTTTAAACCATCATCAACTAACAGTAAATCTGCATCCTTGCCCGGTTTAATACTGCCTTTTCGATCAAAAATGCTAAGCTGTTTTGCCGGGTTTTCTGATGCCATCTGTACAATATTTTGAATGGTTGCATCTTTTAACCGGAGCATATTCCGGGCACCTTCATGCATTTTTAAAATACTCCCGGCTAACGTGCCGTCTTCCAGGACAGCACGATCTACCGTCACCGTTACAGGCTGTCCGCCAAGTTCATAATCACCCGCTTGCAAACATTTTGCCCGCATCGCATCGGTTATTAGAATCAGTCGCTCACTTCCGACATTGGAAAAAATCAGCTGCATCATTTCCGGCGCTACATGAATCCCGTCTGCAATCAATTCTGCTCGCAGCTCCTCAAGCTGGAATGCCGCACCAACCGCACCAATGTCACGATGGTGGATGCCGTTCATCGCGTTGCAGAGATGTGTCAACTGCCGCAAACCGTGCGGGATTGCTTTTTTAATAGTCTCAAAACCTGCATCCGTATGCCCTGCCGACACATTGACACCAGATTCATACAGATACTTGATAAATTCCCCGGTATCATCGTGTTCCGGGGCCATGGTAATCGTCCTGATCGAATGGCCTGACAGCTGCTGCCACTTTTTAAACTGTTCAATATTCGGTTCCATAATATGTTCCAGCGGCTGAGCGCCTTTTTTGCCCGCTTCGATAAACGGTCCTTCCAAATGTACCCCAATTACTTCGGCCATTCCTTGCTTGGACTGGTAATTTGCCACATTCTCAAGTGCCCTGCTGATGTTTTCCGGTGCTTGTGTAATGGTCGTTGCCAAAAAACTTGTTGTCCCTTCAGCAGGAAGCGCATCAGCCATTGTATCAAGTGCTTTTTCCGTGGCATCCATGACATCAGCACCGGCTGCCCCATGGATATGGCCGTCAATAAATCCCGGAATCAAATTCAACCCCTGTCCATCAATCACTATGGCATCTTCCGGCGGCTGTTCTTCGTTATGTATCGCTTTGATTTTGGTGCCTTCGATTAATAAAGAACCATTCATGACGCCAGATTCTTCCGTGAAAATGGCAGCATTTTTAATATAAACTGTGTTTTTCAATCGACTCATCCCTTTAAGTACATGTTCAAAAGGGAGGATAACAAGGACCGGCCGGCTAAGTTCGCGACGGCAATCACAGGTGCCGGCACTAGCACGTCCTGTGAACATCCCTTTAAATTTTCTATTGTTAACGTAGCATATCTTTACTAAAACTGTCTATTTTAAGACAAAAAACTGCATCTCCACAACGAAATGCAGCTGCCTTTTACTAATGATTTGGTGTATACGATTTTTCACTGGATAGTTCGTTGACTAACTTTTGAATCATCTCTTCTGCAGATTGGATCTTTGAACTCTCTGTTTCTCTAATCAATTTTTTCATTAAGCGTTTATATCGTTCTTGCTCTGCCATTTAAAAACCGCCTTTAGTTATTCGTCAAAAAACGCCAAACGATTGCGGCGCATCACGAACGTCTCCACATGATCTCATACGCTTCAACCAGCCAGCTTGATTTGGCAAATTTTTGACATATTCTTTAAAACTATCCATAATCATACCACAATTTGCGGCGAAATGTTGTCGTAATACGTCGTTTTTACTAATTTTTTTAAATAGGTTCGTCATCAGCTGCGATTTTTTGTCCGGTAATACTGCAAAAAGCCTAATAAAATTGCTGCCGCCAGGGCTCCGGTACCGTCGATAAGGACATCACCAACATAAGGTGTTCGGTTTACCGTGAAACCTTGATGAAATTCATCTATAGCACCATATGCAACCGTGAACAAAAACGACATAACCAACACTGCCCAAAAACGCATCCGACTTGTCTTGCGGAACGCCACAAAGAATAAGCACATCAGAACGAAGAATACAGCGACATGCGCACCTTTGCGAAGAAAAAACTCAACAAAGCCTTCAACTCCCAACGCTGCCGTACTCACTTCCGAATGGTGATATGTAAATGAAACCCAATCAACCAATGGTGTCAAAAATGACAAATCAAACGTCCGGTCCAAAAGCGGCTTCATATCTTGTTTTTCATATGGCTGTGCCGACGAATAAAAGATGACACCCATCCAGACGATCGGCAGCAGCCAGTAAATATATTTTTTCATCGAAAATCCCCTTAACGATTATACCAGCTCCACACTTCAATGCCACCTAAGCCAAATTGGTGAAACTGTTCTTCTTCCATCAGCTTTTCGACTTCACGGATCGGCCCCGTCACAACTGCCCCATATACCTGCATGCCATTTTCACGTATATAGTCCAATCTTTTTTGGTCAATATCTCTGGCGTTATAATGGCCGTTATTAATCAGCCATTCCATATCCTGATAAAATTGATCAATTGATTCTTCAAGTGTCACATCAGAAAGTGCAAAAACGCCTGACGAAAGCCGATTATTCTCATCATAGTTTGTTTCCGGCCGCAATAACGAGACGTTCACTTCGCCAAACAGCCGCTTTTTGGCCTCCACCTCTCCGATCACAACATCCCACTCGCCAACATCCCGATACAATTTTAACGTTGTGGATTGGGCGAGGAATGGGTTGATCCCTGCACTAGTTCCATTCGATTCATCCACTTCCACTCCAGGGTATC
>NZ_DATGTI010000075.1:0-10663 GCF_035301925.1 Lentibacillus sp.
TGGAGAAGCTTGTTTTATGTCGTCTTTCCGATTATCGTTATTGATATCGCCATTGCATACTTTTTGCTGCGGAATGTTACCGAGCGGACTTTCCCGAGAGTGGATGTGCCGTCCATCATTTTATCGACATTCGGTTTTGGCGGTCTGCTGTACGGATTCAGTGTCGCTGGTTCGGATCCGAACGGCTGGGGCAGCAATCAAGTGATTATTTCCATGGTTGTGGGTGCTGTGGCGCTGACGTTCTTTATTCTCAGACAGCTGAAGCTTGAACAGCCAATTTTGGAATTTCGGATTTTCAAATATAAAATGTTTACGCTGGCGACAGTGCTGGGCATGGTCGTCTTTGTAGCCATGATTGGCGCGGCGACTGTTTTACCAATTCTAATGCAGGATTATCTTGGCTTCAGTGCACTTAAATCAGGTTTGGCGCTGATGCCTGGTGCAGCCATCATGGGGATTATGAGTCCGATAACGGGCAGATTATTTGATAAGTTTGGTGCCAGGTACCTGGCGATTATCGGTCTGATAATCGTTACTGTGACAACGTTTATGCTGGCTGTATTGACGACGGAAACAACTTTTGCCTACATTGCAACGGTGAATGCTGTTCGGATGTTTGGTGTGGCCATGGTCATGATGCCGATCACGACAGCCGGTTTGAATGAACTGCCGAACAAAATGATGCCGCATGGAACGGCCATGAACAACACGATGCGCCAGGTAGCCGGGGCAGTCGGTACAGCAATGCTGGTTACAGTTATGTCCAATGCTGCCATTCCGGAACAGGGGCGAGAGGGACTTGTCCATGGTTCCAATATGTCATTTATCGTTGCGGGCATTACGGCTATTGTCGGTATTGTATTAGCCTTTTTCGTAAAGAATCCAAGGCACAACAGTAGAAATACTGTTTAGCATATACAACAGGAAAGGCTTTCGCCGGTTTTGGCCGGCGACGGCCTCTTTTTCTGTTTTGGATTACTTTGGTTAGGAATCAGCAATGAAAAAAATTGAAACGTTACATGTTGGTAGAACGTATATTTATTGGACGCGGGGTGGGAGCATGCAATTTGTATCGATTGATTTTGAAACGGCGAATGAAAAGCGCAACAGTCCATGTGCCATTGGAATCGCGGTTGTGGATGGAGAAACGATTGTTGATGAGTATTACAGCTTGATCAATCCAATGACCCATTTCAGTTCATTCAATACACGTATTCATGGCATTACGGCAGATGATGTGGTGGATGCACCGACATTCGCGGAACTGTGGCCGACACTCGACAGTTATTTATCGAATCATTTGGCTGTTGCTCACAATGCCAGTTTTGATATGAGTGTTATCCGGCATACGCTGGATCAGTTCAATCTTACATATCCGGAAATGGACTATCTTTGCACAGCGAACATTTCAAGACGCGTATGGCCGGATCTTGCCAATCATAAACTGAACACAGTCGCTTCCTATCACGGAATTCGGTTCGATCACCACCGTGCTTTAGAGGATGCACGAGTTGCCGCTAAAATTTTGATTGAGGCTTTTCGAACATATGAGACGGATGAATTGGATATATTTCTAAGGAAGTGTCATATGTCAAAGGGGAGAATCTATGAACGTGGATATGTTCCACCGAAAGCGAGACAGAGCACGAAGATTTACTACTAATCAATAGGAAGGGGCTGTATGTACGATGCGTGTACTTGTAGTTGGGGCAAGTGGTACGATTGGGCAAAAAATTACGGAAGCTTTAAGCCTAAATCATGATGTACTCCGTGCAGGAAGAAACGGGGCTGATGTCTCAGTCGATATCATGTCACCGGACAGCATTCGGAAGATGTATGAAACAGTGCACCGAGTGGATGCCGTCATCAATGCGTCAGGCGGAGCTAATTTCAAAGCGGTTCCGGACCTCACCCCGGAACTGAATGAAAAAGGGATTGAAAGCAAGTTGAAAGGACAAATCAATCTGGTGCTGCTTGGGCAGGAATACGTCAATGATGGTGGCAGTTTTACACTAACGACCGGCGTCATGATGGATGACCCGATTCCAATGGGAGCTTCCGCGGCCATGGCAAATGGTGGTGTTAAAGCGTTTGTGAAGGCAGCAGCCATTGAAATGCCACGGGGAATCCGGATTAACAGTGTCAGCCCCAATATTGTGCAGGAATCATGGGACAGACTGGGCGGTTTTTTTGCGGGATTTACACCAGTGCCAGCGGTCCGGGTGGCAAGAGCATATGTCAAAAGTGTAGAAGGTGCACAGACTGGGCAAAATTATGAAGTGTACTGATTCACAGGTCGCGACGTTTTTGGCGCTAAGTTAAATATTTTGAGTTGTTTTGGAGGAATGGGTATGGCTGATATCAAATATGACATTGTTAAACATATTGCAGTATTGTCCGAATCACCAAAAGGCTGGACGAAGGAATTGAATTTAGTCAGCTGGGACGGGCGCGACCCGAAGTATGATCTCAGGGACTGGTCGCCAGACAAGGAGAAAATGGGCAAAGGTACAACGCTGACGGAAACGGACCTGGCCAGTTTGAAAAGAGCACTGCAAAAAATGGACTTGTAATATTTTTGCAGATTCCTGTTAAGATTTGACAAAAAATGTCGTATCATTGACGTATACATACTTTTCAACGGAATGGAGGATATCGAATTGAATAAGAAACGTTGGTTCGCACTAGGAATTGCAGCCGTCTTATTTGCAGTCTCCATCGGTTTCCAATTTATGAGTTCGTTGTTTGCAACCGATGTGGAGGCTTTGTTTGAAATGCCGCAACAGCAGCAATATCAGCAGGAAGTCATTGAAGAAGGCACAGGGAATACAATTGCTGTTGTGGAGCTTGACGGCGTTATTCAGGATATAAATACATCGTCACTCCTTAATACAGGTGGTTACAACCATGATCGATTTTTGAAAAAATTGGAAAATGTCGCTGAGGATCATACGGTAAACGGGATTATTTTACGCGTTAATACGCCTGGTGGTGGTGTCGTCGAAAGTGACGAGATCCATGATAAAATTGTTGAAATCAAAGAAGAATACAACAAACCCGTTTATATTTCCATGGGTAATACGGCAGCTTCAGGCGGTTACTATATTTCTGCGCCTGCCGATAAAATTGTCGCTCATCCAGCAACGTTAACCGGCTCAATCGGTGTGATTATGCAAAGCTATAACGTTGCGGAACTTGCCGATAATCTCGGAATCGATATGAACACGATCAAGAGCGGTGAATTTAAAGATATTATGTCCTCGACACGGGAAATGACCGATGAGGAGCGGGACATTCTGCAGTCGATGATTGATGACATGTATGATGATTTCGTGCAGGTTATTGTTGATGGCCGGGAGATGTCAGAGTCGAAAGTCCGTGAATTGGGTGATGGTCGCGTATATACCGGCAGCCAGGCAGCCGAAAATGGTCTTGTTGATGCACTTGGCTCTTTGGAAGATACGGCTGCCATGATGCGGGAAGACTTTGAATGGCCGAATGCGCAGCTTGTTGAATACAAAACAGGCTTAGACTGGAACAGTTTATTTGGCGGGGCGGTCAAAAGCATGGTCGGTGGTGAAGAAGCAAATGTGATGGCCATTCAGGAGCTTCTGGAACAATCTGATGGGCCGCGTGCTATGTATTTATATTCGAAATAGGGAGGTGCCGTTATGAGTGAAAATCAGGAAATATATACAGAAACGACTGTCGTTGATGGTCATCAATATGCCGGGTTCTGGATGCGCTTTTGGGCGTATTTGACTGATTTGGTGATTGTATTCAGTATTAACGGTATCCTGCTTAGTCCGTTTAAATTTGTAAATGGCGGCAATCCGGTTGATATCGGCCTTTGGACGGTTACCGGTATCATTGGGGCAATTGTTTTATATCTGTACTTTCTGCTGATGACCAAATTTTATGGAAGAACGTTGGGCAAAATGATTTTTGGTCTGCGGGTTGTCCGCGAAGACAGGCAGCCATTGCAATGGAGCGATTTGATTTTCCGGGAAGTGATTGGCCGCTTTATTCATCGTGTGTTTTGGTTTATGAACCTGTTATATTTATTCGTGGCGTTCAACGCCCAAAAACAGGGGATACATGACATGTTCGGTAATACACGGGTTGTGTTTGACCGATGAATAAGCCCAGGTAAGAAAACCAGACAGGATAAATGGTTATATTTACAGCGGAACTGATGTCCCAATATCAGGTCATCCTAAGAGATGGCCTGATTTTTTTGTGTCATTCTGCACAACAGTCCCAACAAACAGCAACTGACATAGGATAGTTTTATGCAGGGACTGTTTGGAGGGATCGTTATGTTCAACGCGGGTTATGGTGTGCCAGAGATTTTTGATAAGGAAGCGAAAGGAAATTTGAAAGCGATATATCAGGATATTCAGACGGTTTTAAAAGTACCGGTCGTTAATTTTATGTTCAGATCTTTGGCTTTATATGAATCATTTTTAAGTGAAGCATGGACTCAGGTCCGTTCAAATATGCTGACGATGGAGATGGAAAAAGCTGCCGACAAACTTAGATATCCTGACATCAGCGTAAAGACTCCCGGAATTGAATGGGCGAATGTTTATGATGTATCAAGCGATCAGGCAAATACAACGGATTGTTTTTACATTTAATTATGTGAACCCAAAATTATTACTGATTGCCAGTGCATGGGCGGAAAGTTTAGGCAATCGGCCTATAGAAGGCGGGAAAAGTCATAGTGGATTTATCATTCCGGGGGTGATTCCAGGATTGCCTGAAATCCGATTAGTGGATATGAATCGTATAACGCACGAATTACAAAGCTTGCTTTTGGATATCGTTGAGAAACATCGTGCATTTGATGCTGCAAGTGATTACCGTGCGCTTGCGAATTATCCGATGTTCTTGGCAAAAAGCTGGGAAGGCCTGAAGCCATATGTCAGTTCGGATGACTATCTTCTGTTTGGTGCTGATCTTAAGCAAAGGTCAATAGAATTGGTTCATGACCAAATGCCTTTTCCTGTTACCCTAAACACTGATTATTTATATCAGTTTTATAACCCAGGAGAAATGGCGGGCATTATGGGGGTTGTTTCCATGTTTCAGAATATACTTCCTGATTTAATCATTGAGGGTGAATTTTTCAGGCGGATGATTTGTTGAATACTTGAGATTAGCAATCATCTCTTTTACTTTAACTATTTGTGGTTCATCAGCAACTTTCGACAAATCATCAGCATTTCGCGTGCCTTTTCACCAAAAGAACAGGGTTCTACCTACTTGTTTTCTACTATTATCTGAATTAAACTAAAAGATAGAATAATCAGTATAAACGTAATCAAATTTTCATTTGAGGGGTGGAACTATGCACATTGAAACAAATGTATCCGGTGATCTTGACAGCATGCTGGACAGGGCACGGCGGAATACGTTGGGGGATTTACTGGCAAGGACGCGTGACCGGATGCCTGAAAAGTTCGCGGTTGTCTACAAAGGACAGCGTCTGAACTATGCGGAATTGGACGATCTGGTAAACCAGACGGCGCGTGCATTTATCGATGATGGCATGCAAAAGGGTGACATGGTGACGGTTATGTCGAGGAACAGTCTGGATTTTGTCGTCGTCGAATTTGCCTTGGCGCGTATTGGTGCGGTGATGATTCCAATCAATTATATGCTGTCGGCGGAAGATGTGCAGTATATTCTGGAGCATGCGGAGGTCAGTGCGTTTATCGCTTCCGAGGAATATGCGTCGGTTTTGGATAAATCAGCGAGGGGAATGGTCATCAGACAGCGTTACTTAATGGATACCCTCGGCACATATGATGGTGCTCTCGCGGAATGGGTATCCTTGTCTGAAGCTCGTGACGGAAAACCGATTGACTTTGTTGACGTGGAAATTGACGATGATGATTTGGCCCAAGTGCTGTATACAAGCGGAACGGAATCAAGACCAAAAGGGGTGATGCTTTCCCATAAAAGTCTGATTAGTGAATATGTGAGCTGTATTGTTGATGGTCAGATGGCAGCAGGCGATGTGCTTGTTCATGCCTTGCCGCTTTATCACAGCGCCCAGCTTCATGTCTTTTTGGGTCCAAGTATTTATGTTGGGGCAAGCGGCATCATACTGGGTGAGGCAAGTCCGGAAGTGATTTTGAAAACCATTGAAGAAGAAGGTGCGACACAATTGTTTGCACCGCCCACCGTGTGGATTGCCCTGTTAAGAAATCCTGATTTTGATAAACGGGACTTATCAACATTGCAAAAATGTTATTATGGAGCGGCGATTATGCCACGTGAAATTTTAAAAGAACTGACGGAGCGTTTGCCGAACGCCCGATTCTGGAATTTCTACGGCCAGACGGAAGTCGCACCGCTTGCCACAGCATTGCAGCCGGAAGATCAGCTGCGTAAACTTGGATCCGCCGGTGTGCCGACACTGAATGTGCAGACAAAAATTGTGGATGATAATGGCGTTGAAGTGGCGCGTGGTGAAGTCGGTGAGATTGTGCATCGGACACCGCACACGATGAAAGGTTATTTGCACGACCCGGAAAAAACCGCTGAAGCATTTAGAAATGGCTGGTTCCATAGCGGTGATTTGGGTGCGATGGACGAGGAAGGTTATGTGACGATCATTGACCGGAAAAAGGATATGATTAATACCGGTGGGGTCAACGTATCAAGCCGCGAAGTCGAAGAAACGATCTATCAAATGGATGCTGTCTCCGAAGTGGCTGTCATCGGTATTCCGGATGCTTATTGGATCGAAGCTGTCACCGCCATCATTGTACGGAAAGACGGGGCGGAACTGACAAAAGAGGCTGTGATGCAATTTTGCCAGGAACGGCTGTCAACATTCAAAGTCCCGAAATATGTGGATTTCACGGATGAAATGCCGAAAAATCCGAGTGGAAAAGTGCTGAAGCGTACATTAAGAAATCAGTATGAAACACTTGGCGAGACGTAGGAGACTTGGCTGTGCGAAAACGCCAGACTTCGGTGCAAAAACGCCAAAGTTCTCGTCCACATTCGGCATAAAACACTTCTCATCATGAAATAATACGGTTTGGAGGTGTTTTTATGGCTGATAAAAAAGATAACCGAAGCAATCGTCAAGTCAAGACCAGTGTCAATAAGCAAGGATTGAGTGAAGACGTGGCGGATCAGCAGCCCGACAGTCAGCTTGAACAGCGTGCTAAAAAGAAGAACACAAAAATCTAACACGGCATCAATAAAGGATAAGGGTGAGAATCATCGACAATACGTTGGACTATTTGCGTGAGTCACTTGTCAACTATCGCGAAAATGATATGATGAAACAAATTACAGTCAAGCTTGAGCAAAATGACTTTAAAGATGAAGAAGAATTTGTGAAAAGCCTTAATGAAGAAGAAATCGCATACCTTGATTCGGTTGTTGAGAAGGAATTAAACTATGCGAGAAACGCGCAGGATGATGTGCGGGCTGAGCAATTACGGGAAGTGTATGAGCTGCTTTTCTAAAACAAGCATTCATGGAAATCTGGTGAAATTTCCCATTGATTTTAGAGACATTACGTTTTATGATATAAATACAGGCTGCAATGTTCGTATTTAAATAAGTTTTAACCTCTAACAGATGAATAGGGAGTTTTATATCGGGACCCTAATGTCGTGCCTCCTTCAGAGTGGAAGACAGGAAGGTTCCTGCAAACACCCACTTGGCGAAGTGGTGGTTTAAAACTTTTTATTTAAAAAATACGGCACTTGTGGCTGCATATTACTTAAGTGACGAAACCAGTTTCCGTTTGGGAGCTGGTTTTTTTGTTTTATTTAACATAAGCAACATTTTTCGATTGTGATAGATATTTCATATTATTCGTATTGTGATTTTACGTTTATGATGGAACAAAGGAGTGGTGAGGATGTCTTTTAGTTACAACGTGATTGACCATGTACAGCTGGCAGCACCAGTGGGTGGCGAAGAGCAGGCGCGTGAGTTTTACCGTGATGTGTTAGGTTTTGAGGAGATTGATAAACCGGCACAGTTAAAGAAAAATGGCGGCGTTTGGTTTCAGTGTGGGCATGTTCATGTACATATCGGGGTGGAAGATGGATTTGTTCCTGCCAAAAAAGCACATCCGGCTTTTCAGGTGATAAATATTGCTGCGATGAAGGGATATCTATCTGAGAGCGATATTCATTATAAAGTGGATGACCGACTGCCGGGTGCCGAAAGATTTTATTTAAGTGATCCATTCGGGAACCGGTTGGAATTTCTGGAATGGAAGGCGTCATAATAAAAATGTTCTTTCTCAGTTATGGAATTTTCTCGCAATATCCTCTATAATTTGTTAACAAGGAGGAGCGTTGCGTTATGAAAACGAGTCGGTTCATGAGATTTTTTGGTGGACGTGATTTGCTTTACGGTCTTATCCTATTAATTTTAATCGGAATGACCATTTTTATTTATACAAAAGTATCGTTCATTTTTAATCCAATTATGACCATTGTGTCAACTGTATTGCCGCCGCTGATTCTGGCCTTTATTGCCTTTTATTTATTGAATCCGATTGTCGATTTGCTGGAACGTTTACATATTCACCGCATATGGGGTATTATCATTATTATTCTGGGTATCAGCGGACTGCTGACAGGGCTGGTTTTGTTGACGGCACCGGCAATTGAGACACAGGTGAAAGATTTGGCATCCCGATTTCCGACGTACTTGCAGCAAATGGGTAAAGGAATTGAGACTTGGATTCAAACGTCTTTTCTTGCACCTTATTATGAACAGGGATATGCCTGGTTCACCTCGAATTTGAGTGATTTGACGAGCATGGTTACCGAACGTCTTGGAGGTGCCGTGGAAGGCGTCCAAAATGTTGCCAGTACGATCACCAGTGCGGTTGTTGCTATTATCACATTCCCGTTTATTTTATTTTTTATGTTAAAAGACGGGGAGCGTTTCAAACGATTTTGCCTGAAATTGCTGCCGCCTAAATACCGGGGTGAAGTCGACCAGATCCTGCATAATATGGATGTACAGGTCGGCTCCTATATTCAAGGTCAGATTATTGTCGCCTCGTGTATCGGCATCCTTTTGTATATTGGTTATTTGATTATTGGTCTGGATTACGCCATCACACTTGCGATTATCGCTGCTGTAACGAGTGTCGTGCCATATCTTGGACCGATGATCGCGATCACGCCGGCTATTATCATAGCGATTGTTGATTCACCGGTTATGCTGCTGAAATTAGGGATTGTCTGGGCAGCGGTACAGTTTTTGGAGGGAAATTTTGTATCACCCAATGTTATGGGAAAAACGATGCAAGTTCATCCACTTACCATTATTATCGTGTTATTGGTGGCCGGGAACCTGTTCGGGGTTGTCGGTGTCATCCTCGGTATCCCGGGTTATGCGATTTTGAAGGTGATTGTCGTTTATTTGTTTCAAAAGTTCAAAGCACGCTACAATCGATTTTACGGAGACGATTATGGGGCTTATGAAGAAAAATAACAGAGCACTGCACTATGATTGATATGTTGGAGGATTCATATTTTGCAAATTAACGTCAGGCATTCATTAATTAACGTGGAAACAATCAAACAATTGCTTGAAGCGTATGATTTGACCGGTGATATCTGCTGTGACGTATTGGCCCGCGGCATAAACGATACATATGTCATCACGGATCCCAGTGATGTGAAATATATATTCCGGGTTTACCGCTCCGGTTGGCGGGATCAGGAAGCCATTTTATTTGAATTGGATGCCATCAATCATCTGTATGAGCAGGGGTTTCGTGCTTCACATCCGATTAAAAAGAACAATGGTGATTATGTGACCGAACTAATGGCACCAGAGGGTTTGCGTTATGGTGTGCTGTTTTCATATGCGGTGGGGGAACGGCCGCAAATTAATGAACCGAACTCGGAAATGATTGGCGCGACACTTGGCCGGTTGCATGAACGGACATCCGGTTTTGTTTCTGATCGTGAGCGGGGATTTGAGCTGGGCACCCAGACGTTGCTTGATGAACCGGCCGCTGTTATTGCCCCGATAGTCGAACGGTACCTTGGTGATGTGGCTGTGAAGATTTTACAAACGGTTGTGGAAAACACCAAAGCAGATTTAGCGGCATTTGATCTTGAAACAGATTTCTGTCATGGCAATTTTCATAACCATCATATGCATATCCATAATGGTGAGATTGAAGTATTTGATTTTGACTGTTGTGCGGTAGGATATCGGGCCTATGATATCGCAGTTTCCTGGTGGAATTTGAAAAATAATTATAAAAATCTGGAAGAAGAATGCTGGGACGCATTTCTGAAAGGATATTTGGCGGAGCGAGATCTGGCAGCAGATGATGTGCGCAGTCTGCCACTTTTTATAACGGCAAGGAGAATTTGGCTGCTGGGAACACTGCTTGCTAATGGTGATATATGGGGAACGAATTGGATTAACGAACGGACATTGAAGCTGTTTATCGGCCAGCTGAGGACCGACCGGCTGGGGGACGAGGATTTGCGAGAATTGGATGAAAAGGTAGTGTAAAAAGTTCTATGAAAATAACTCCAGAATAAGGATTAAAAGTTTCAGAAGGCTTTCGAGCTGCCGCCATCGCTCTTGACAAACACGCCAATGGTTTTCGATTAAGGTGTCAAGGGCGAAGGGGACAAAAAGC
>NZ_DATGTI010000076.1:0-40910 GCF_035301925.1 Lentibacillus sp.
CAAAGAAATTAAAAAAATTTTAGGAGAGACTAAAATAAGCTGATTTACACTACAAGTTTGTGACATAAGAAAACAGCCTGAAACCCAAGCTATATACGGGTTCAAGGCTGTTTTTTCTTCCTTTTAACTGCAAAAGTCAAGATATTTATTTGAGATAATTATGACAAAGTTCCCATCACCTGTCAATGCTTTTTCAGCACATTCTGTAAAAATTCTTTATGCCTATCCTTCCCTATGCAAAACATGGTAAAATAAAAAGAACAGTTAAAGAAAATGGGATGATAATATATTTTTAAGAATTAACTGTCTCTGTTTCTTCCTTCAATCACTGAAGACATGAAAATAGTCAAAAAAAGTGGGATCAGTTTCCGCTTTTCTTCATTTTCAAATGTGCTTCAAAGTACTAATCTTTTAGCCTGCTTAAAATGTGAGACATCGCAATTAGCGCTCAAGTTGTGCCAGCAGTTCCTGAAAATAGGACGGCGCTTCAACTTCAAACTGCAGCTGTTCATTCGTTGTCGGATGAATAAAAGACAATGATTTCGCGTGCAGTGCCTGTCCTCCAACATCCAGCGTTTTCCGTTGTCCATATTTCGGATCACCGACAATCGGAAAGCCGATATATTTCATATGAACACGGATTTGATGCGTACGGCCTGTTTCAAGCTCACATTCCACATGGGTGAAACCCCTGTAACGATTTAGGACACGAAAATGCGTAACAGCATGCCTTCCGTTATTGACAACACCCATCTTTTTCCGGTCGTTTGGATCTCTTCCGATTGGGGCATCAATCAAGCCTGTTTCATGCTGAATCAAACCATGGACAATGGCTTCATACCGCCGATCAATATCTTTTGTACGCAGCTGTTCAGCAAGACTGATATGCGTCTGATCATTTTTGGCGACAATCAATAAACCGCTCGTATCTTTATCAATGCGGTGGACAATGCCCGGCCGCTCCTCGCTGTTCACATGTGACAAACTTTCACAATGGTGGAGCAGTGCATTCACAAGGGTACCATGCTGATGGCCTGCTGACGGGTGGACAACCATTCCCTTTGGCTTATTGACAACCAAAAGATCGGAATCCTCATATACCACTGACAATGGGATATTTTCCGGTTCAATCGTTAACGTTTCCGGTTCGGGCACTGTCCATTCGACAACATCACCGGTATGACATTTGTAATTGGCTTTTACCCGTTGTCCGTTGACATGGACATGACCATCTGCTATCCACGCTTGAATCTCTGAACGTGATGCATCAGTCATCATGCCGGAGATCAATTTATCAATACGTGTATTCGCTTCAGTTTCAGTTACGCTGTGCTGTTGTGTCATTTTGCCGCTTTTCCTTTCGTTCATCAATGATGGTCATAATGATTACGATAATCACGCCCACTACCAGAGCTGAATCCGCTATATTAAATATCGGATAGTCATACCTGAATATCATGAAGTCAAAAAAGTCTATCACTTCTTTCCGGAACAGACGGTCAATGAAATTCCCTATTGCACCGCCGAGAATCAAACTGAGAGCAATTGCCAGCATTTTACGCTCTCTGGCATATTTTTGCATGAAATATATTAAGCCTACTACAACAATGGCTGTGACGACGTAAAAAAAGCCCATCTGCCCCTGGAGAATTCCCCATGCTGCCCCACTATTACGGTGTGACGTTAAATAGAAAAAATTCTCGATAACCGTTATTTGTTCACCAAGTTCCATTGTTTTGACGACCACCCACTTGGTCAGCTGATCGACCGCAATCACGAATATTGCCAATATGTAATACAAAAACATTTCAGTTCCTCCATTTGTCTTATCCCTTTACATTTTAAAGGTTCCTTCAGCATTTTACCATAAATAAGAGAAAAGCGCCTTCTCCCTTGAATGACTTCAAAAGGAATAGGCGCCTTTTGCTTTATGCGCTATAATGCACTTTTACGATATCGGCACACCGTGAACATAAATCCGGATGCGCTTTATCGTCGCCAACGGTTTCAGAAACCGTCCAGCACCGTGCACATGTTTCACCGGGATGTTTTTCCACTAGAACATCGACATACCGGTATTCATTGGCATCAGATGCTTCATTTGTTATATCAGCCTCAGATACGATGAACAGCTGATGGACGTTGGAAATGCCGTTTAAAACTTCTGCTGTCTGATCATCTTTAGGAACAACAGTTAATTTGGCCTCCAGTGATTTGCCAATAATTTTTTCTTCCCTTGCTTCTTCTAATGCTTTCAGGACATCATCACGGACATTCATGAAATGATCCCATTTTTCATACAAGGTATCAAATCCGGTGATCTCTCTTGGTTCCGGAATATCGGTCAGCTGCACACTTTCTTCGCGGACACCGGGGATGTATTCCCACATCTCATCTGTCGTATGCGGGATAATTGGCGTTAAGAGTTTTACCAATGTCGTCACAATTTCATAGTAAGCTGTCTGGATACTTCTGCGGCGGTGGCTATCCGCTGCCTCAATATACAATATATCTTTGGCATAATCGAGATAGAATGAACTCAAATCAACTGCACAGAAGTTATGAATTTGCGAATAGATTGGTGAATACTCATAAATATCATAGCTGTCCCGGACGTTCTTCAATAATTTCTGCAGCCGGTGCAGCATATAACGGTCAGCTTCTTCCATATCCGCCTCAGGAACGGTGTCTTTTGCCGGATCAAAATCAGCCAAATTGCCAAGCATAAACCGAACCGTGTTGCGGATTTTACGATAAGCTTCGGAAATTTGTTTCAAAATCTCCTGGGAAATCCGCACATCTGCCTGATAATCAACCGACGATACCCATAGACGCAGAATATCAATTCCAAGTTGTTTTTGAATTTTTAACGGATCCATAACATTGCCGAGTGATTTACTCATTTTACGGCCATTGCCATCCAATGTGAACCCGTGGCTGACAATCGCTTCAAATGGTGCCTTGCCGGTAACCGCTACTGCTGTAGAGATGGATGAATTGAACCAGCCGCGGTACTGATCGCTTCCTTCAAGATAAACATCAGCCGGACGCTTATGATCCTCTCTTCCCATTAAGACAGCTTCATGAGACGAACCGGAATCAAACCAGACGTCCATGATATCCGTTTCTTTCGTGAATTTACCATTAGGGCTATGTTCAGACGTAAATCCTTCAGGCAAAAGATCTTTGGCTTCCCGTTCAAACCAGACGTTCGAACCGTATTCAGCAAATAGTTTGGAAACGTGTTCGATGGTTTTGTCATTGATGATCGGTGTACCGTCTTCAGCATAAAAAACAGGTATCGGCACACCCCATGTCCGCTGACGGGAAATACACCAGTCTTCGCGGTCCCGCACCATGTTGTGCAACCGCGTTTCCCCCCATGACGGATACCAGTTGATGCGCTTAATCTCATCCAGGATATCCTGACGAAAATCCTTGATGGAAGCAAACCATTGTGAGGTTGCCCGGAAGATCGTCGGCTTTTTCGTACGCCAGTCATGCGGATACGAATGTGTAATAAATGACAGCTTCAGAAGCGATCCGACCTCTTCCAACTTTTCAGTGATCGCTTTATTAGCTTTGTCATAAAACTGTCCTTCAAAGCCTGGTGCCTCATCTGTGAAATACCCCTGTTCATCAACTGGAGAAAGTGGCTCAAGGCCATACACACGTGACATGTAGAAATCATCTTCCCCGTGTCCCGGTGACGTGTGTACACAGCCGGTTCCCGCATCTGTCGTCACATGCTCACCAAGCATCACAAGCGAGTCACGATCATAAAACGGATGTTTGGCAACAACTTTATTCGCTTCCTCCCCCTTGAATGTTTTGATGACTTCCGGGTTTTCCCATTCCAGCTCTTCGGTAATTGTTTCCAGTAGTTCATGAGCAATCACATATTTCTCACCATTGACAGCCACAACCGCATATTCCAATTCGGGATGCATGGCAATACCAAGGTTTGCCGGAATCGTCCATGGTGTTGTCGTCCAGATGATGATTTTTTCATCGCCATCAAGTACATCCTTGCCATCTTTAACGTCAAACGCCACATAAATGGAAGGTGAACGCTTATCATAATATTCGATTTCCGCTTCAGCCAGCGCAGATTCAGACGAAGGTGACCAATAAACTGGTTTCAGCCCTCTGTAAATGTATCCTTTTTTGGCCATTTCACCGAATACCCTGATTTGGGCTGCTTCATAGTCCTTTGACAGCGTAATATACGGATTATTCCAATCACCGCGGACACCAAACTTTTTAAACTGTGAACGCTGATTGTCGAGCTGTCCCATCGCATATTCAGCGCATTTTTGCCTGAACTCGGCAATGCTCATTTTTTTGCGGTCTACTTTTTTCTTTTTGGTTAGTGCAGTCTCCACTGGCAGGCCATGAGTATCCCACCCGGGAACATATGGTGCATGGTAGCCGCTCATAGATTTATACCGTGTAATAAAATCCTTCAAAATTTTGTTCAATGCATGCCCGATATGCAAATCACCATTCGCATACGGCGGTCCGTCATGCAGGATGAACAGCGGACGTCCTTTTGTACGTTCAAGATCCTTCTCATAAATTCGATTGTCATCCCATTTTTTTTGCCGTTCAGGTTCTTTATTCGGCAAATTCCCGCGCATCGGGAACTTCGTCTTTGGCATCAATAATGTTTCTTTATAATCCAATCTTTTTCCTCCTTGTCTTTAAAAGTTGAGCATTCATAAAGCCGAAACCAAAAAAGCCTTCCCATCCCCAAAAGGGACGAGAAGACTCGCGGTACCACCCTTATAAATTTAAAAATCGTCCTTCGATCCATTTTAAATTCACTCGAGATTCGTAACGTGAATGAACCGTCCATTCCTACTTACGTGTTCAGAATGGATACTCGGGAGTGATGTTCAGAATGTTACACTGCATCAGGCTTCCACCAGTTCCTGACTCGCTGGACAGCGACACACTCATACTGTCTCCGTCATCGTATAGATATTTATATAAAAAGATTATATGTAAAATACGAAAAGACGTCAAGGCCTATGCCTTTGTTTCCGCGTAGTCGGGCAAGTCTTCCGCTTCCCCGTCATCCTCCTCATCAAATAAATCGTCCCAGTCACCGGCATCAATGACATCAAGCTGGGCTTCCACAAGCATTTTCAAGCGTGTGCGGAACACTTTTGCCTGTTTCTTCAACTCTTCAATATCCATCTCAATTCTGCGGGATTTGTTCAAAGCTTCATTCACAATCCTGTCTGCATTTTTCTCGGCTTCCTTAATGATTAATTTGGATTCTTTCTGCGCATTTCCTTTCAATTCTTCGGCCGTTTCCTGTGCAATCAGAATTGAGTTATTCAATGTACTTTCAATATCAGTAAAATGCCCCAGCTTTTCATTTAACTGGTCAACTTTTTCCTGCAAATCTTTTTTCTCACGGATGGTCATTTCATAATCTTTGATAACCTGGTCCAAAAATTCATTAACCTCATCCTCATCATACCCGCGAAAACTTCTTGTAAATTCCTTATTGTGAATATCCAGCGGTGTTAATGACACACAGGCCACCTCCTCAAGTGGTTTTATCTGATTTAACTTTAAAAATGATATAAGTCCATATTATATATTATTTTGACAAAAAAACCACAAATCCTGCAAATTTATTTATATTATTTTAATCGGGCTGTTGTGATGCTGATGTTATCCTTTTTTGTCCGGCCGTTGATTCCAATCAGTTTACTTCTTCCTTTTCCTCTCACGGAGAGCATGTCACCGGCTTCCAGAATCAATTTGCGGTCGTCCGTCACTTTATAGTTTACTTTAACCAGGCCCTTTGTGATCATGTCAGCTGCATCTTTTCGGGATAAATTGTATATAGCTTTGATAACGGTATCCAGCCGGAGTGAAGATACAACCTGATTTGACTCATCCCAATTCATCTCTTTTTCCACAACAGATGAAAGCGGCTGTTCTTCCAGGCTGATCTTTGCTTTTTTAATGGCGGTCAGATTTGTAAGCACATATGGTGCAACTTCCTCTGCCATGATCATTTGGATCAGCCCATCTTCAGCCATGACATCGCCCAGTTTTTGCCGTTTAATCCCCAAGGACAAAAAAGCACCCATCACATCACGATGGCCGAGAGACACAAACTTGTCATGATAGGACCCTTGCAGTAAAGTAAGCTGAAAAGCGTCTTCCGTAACGTCTTCGTACATTGGCGCAATAATCACCCGCTGTCTTTCAGCATGTTTGCTGCCGCCAAATTTGCAAACCTTTAAATCTTCCATACTTGTCCTGGCAAGCGTTTCAACAATTTCCTGTTCTCTTGGGTCAAGGAAATCCGTCATTTTCGTTTGATAGTTTTTTTCAACACGATCAATCCATGACAATGCCTGGTCAATAAATGGGTGTTCATTTTTTCTATAATGCTGGTAAATTTCCATGTGTGTCTCCCCCGCTAAAACCAGCTGAACAGAACCGGCAATCCAAACGCTCTGGCAAAGTACAGAACAAAAATGGCTACAATCGGGGAGATGTCAAGCATACCTATCGGTGGTATAATCCGCCGGAATGGTTCAAGATATGGTTCGCAAATTTTGGCCAAAAAGACACCAAATGACGATTCACGCGCCCCCGGAAACCAGGACATGAATATATAGATGATCAAGGCAAAGCTGTAGAGCTCCAATGCCAGATATAATAAACTAAGTAGTGATTGCATGTTGGCTACCATCCTTTACTGTAATCGTCTTCTTCAACAAGTGATTCTGTTATGGAACCCGATACATCGACATTATCCGCTGTACATAGAAATGTCCCGGCACCGAGTTTTTGAATATCGCCGTTTATCGCATACACTGTGCCACTCAAAAAATCGACAATGCGTTTGGCCTGCTGATGATCAAGCCGTTGCAAATTAATGACGACTGCCCGTTTATTGACGACATTATCGGCAATCTCCTGTGCCTCACTATAACTGCGAGGTTCATATAACACGACTTTTGACGTCGGTCCCTGCATGCTTGTTAAACTGACAACATTCCCATTACCGTTCTTTTGGTTGACAGGTTCATAATCATTGATTTCTTCCTGCTGCTCAACATACTCATAGTCGTCTTCCATTGTGAAAAAGGTTTTGATTTTGTTTTTAATACTCATCTTTTCACCCCGTTATTAGGATCCAACCAGATCAGTGCCGATTCGGATATGTGTTGCACCCTCCTCTACAGCAATCTGATAGTCATTGCTCATGCCCATTGATAAGCCATCACATGGAGCATAATCCAACTGTTCAGCTTTTACGTTCTCCCTTAATGAGGCCAATTGCCTGAAAATACCACGAAGCCGGTTTTCATCATCAATATGCGGTGCCATGGTCATCAGTCCTGCCACACGGATGTTTTCAAACTCTTTCAGCTCTTTAATGAACGGAAGCGTCTCATCAGGGGCAAGGCCATGTTTCGTTTCCTCACCGCTCACATTCACCTGGACAAAACAATCAACCGGTTTTGCTGCCCGCTTATTGATTTCCTTGGCAAGCGACATCCGGTCAAGGGAATGAATCGCATCAACTTTACCGACGACTTCTTTGACTTTTCTTGACTGCAATGTTCCGATAAAATGCCATGATGCTCTATCTTGTATGTATTCGTGCTTTTCCAGGAAGCCTTCCAGACGATTTTCGCCAAGATTTTTGATTCCTGCATGAATCGCTTCTTCTGTCCGATCTATTGTAACATATTTCGTAACAGCAATGATGGTTATTTCGTCGGGATTTCGATTACTGTTTTTACAAGCTTGTTCAATATTTTGTCTGATACGGTGCAAATTTTCTGCGACATCCATTATATCCTCCGTCCTCCCCATCCATTATTTTCCGTAACCTATATAGCCGAGCATTCTGCCTGTTTTACCCTGATCACGCCGGTGTGAAAAAAATAAGTCTTCGTCACGGAATGTGCAATAATTTGTTATGTCTATATTATGACGTAAAACGCCCTGTTGTAAAAGGATTTCTGCGTTTAATTCCTTTAAATCAAGCAAAAAACGGTTATTTCCCTTAGGTGTCACTACCTTTTCGAAAAATTCGTCAGGGATATGGTTCACAACGCGTTCATCCACCTCATAGGCATCACGGGATATGCTCGGACCGATTGCCACAAGTAAATCAGCCGGATCTGCACCGGCCGATTGTAATGTTTCAACCATCTTTCGCCCAATTTGATGAACAGTCCCTTTCCACCCGGCATGCGCAATCCCAATATACCCGGTTTTTGGATCAGCGAAATAGACGGGAACACAATCGGCAAAAAATGCGGTGCACAATATACCTTTTTGATTGGTCATAAGCCCGTCAATTTGTTTAAGCGTCGTATCGTATCGTGTTGAACCTTTCCCTTTATCATCATTGGTCACCATATGAACGTTCGTCTGATGTGTCTGTTCTCCAGATACCCAGGATTCCAGTGGAACGTGAACGATTTCCGTCAGTTTCCGTCTATTGGCAATTACATTTTCTGAATGATCCAATACATGTAAGCCGAGGTTCAATGTGTTAAAAGGAGCTGCAGAAATCCCGCCATTCCTCGTAGTGAAACCTGCTTTCATACCAGGAATCAGCTGTTCCCATTTTGTTAAAGCTAAACTCGATTCTGTCACTTGCTGAAATGGTTCGGTCATCCGTTTTCCTCCTAATCAGCATCGTGTGCTAGTTTTATTCTATCATATTTAAGCCATTATTCGAGCAATTTCTGTTCTGTATAAAGGGAAGGAGTTTTCACTTCTTTGACCAATATGACATCCGTACCAATCACCTCAATATAATTCCAGGGAATAATAAGTTCATCAGATTTTCCGAAAAAACCCGACTTTTTCTCTTTTGCCATGATAACCAGCGCTGTAATTCTTCCGTTATCCCCGTCGATTTCCAAATCGGAAATATGACCTAACCGTTTGCCGTCATTCATCACAATAACTTCTTTTATTTGCAGCTCGGATAATGTTACCACATGTCTCACCTGCCTCTTATTAGACATGTATATGCATCCGGGTGGTGATAATATTATGTTTCCACTTTTTATTGCGCATAAATCCAGCCTGTGAAGGTACAGGCTGATGAGCATTCGTTGTATCATCCCCAACAAAAAACGGTGCCAAAAGCACTTGGCACCGTTTTTACATATTGACAATTCAGTTGTTCCTAGTCTTCCCCACATTGTTTTACTCGAACATTTCTTTGTTCATTTGGTCAATGGCTGCTTTTTCAAGACGAGACACCTGGGCCTGAGATATACCGATTTCATCAGCCACTTCCATTTGGGTTTTCCCTTGAAAAAAGCGTTTATTCAAGATGTTTTTTTCACGTTCGTTCAGCTGATACATCCCTTCTTTCAGCGATAGCTTATCAACCCAAAGTGAGTCCTTATCTTTATCATCGCTCAATTGATCCATGACATAGATCGGATCACCGCCATCATTATAAATAGGCTCAAACAGCGACACAGGGTCCTGAATCGCATCCATTGCAAAAACAATGTCGGAATGGTCCACATCCATCTCCTCTGCTATTTCCATTGCTGTCGGTTCTTTGGACGTTCTACTGATTAATTTCTCCCTGACTTGAAGGGCTTTATAAGCAGTATCACGCAAAGACCTTGATACCCTGATAGGATTGTTGTCCCTTAGATATCGTCTGATTTCACCTATGATCATCGGCACAGCATAGGTGGAAAACTTTACATTATGTCCTAAATCAAAATTATCAATCGATTTCATAAGTCCAATACAGCCTACCTGAAATAAATCATCACCATATTCCCCCCGGTTATTAAAGCGCTGAATGACACTCAATACAAGGCGCAAATTGCCGTTCACCAATTCTTCACGTGCTGATAGATCACCATCCTGCATCTTCTTGAATAATTCACGCATTTCATCGTTTTTCAGTACAGGTAATTTTGACGTATCAACGCCACAAATTTCAACTTTATGTTTTGTCATATTCTACCCTCCCAGTTGGAGATGCTGTTCATGAGCAGTATCTCCCCATAGGAGGGTTTTTATGCAATACCAAAAGGTTTATAAATGGCCTCATAATGGCTGTAAATCATGCCGGAGTATGTCAAACCATTTTATTAAATTCTTTTTGCAGCCGTCTTATAATTTTTTTCTCCAGCCTGGAAATATAAGATTGTGAAATACCAAGCATATCCGCAACGTTTTTTTGCGTTTTCGCTTCCTGGCCAACGAGACCAAAGCGAAGTTCCATTATCTGTTTTTCCCTTGGATTCAGCTGTGAAAGTGCGTTTTTAAGTAAATGTTTATCAACACTGGTTTCGATATCTCTTGTTATAATATCTTCATCTGTGCCCAGTACATCTGACAGCAATAATTCGTTACCGTCCCAATCAATATTCAGTGGTTCATCGAAGGAAATTTCAGATTTCAACTTATTATTTCTTCTCAAGTACATTAATATTTCATTTTCGATACATCTTGAAGCGTATGTAGCGAGTTTTATTTTCTTTTCAGGGTTAAAGGTGTTGACTGCTTTAATCAGTCCGATTGTACCAATGCTGATCAGGTCTTCAATATTAATCCCGGTATTTTCAAACTTCCGGGCGATATAGACAACCAGACGCAAGTTTCGTTCAATTAGCATTGCTCTGGCTGACTTATCGCCCTCCGGAAGAAGCTCCAGCAGGCGTTTTTCTTCTTCTTTGGATAAAGGCGGCGGAAGTGCTTCACTGCCGCCTATGTAATAAATTTCATCGGTTTTAAGTCCAAGTTTAAATAGTATTTTATACCACCATAAACGTATACGAAGTCTAATTAGTTTCAAAACAAGTCGCTCCTTTTCGTGATTTTTGATATATATGAATTTTTTACCTGACGTCGTAAATCACCTGAGATCCACTCAAGCTGAAACTGATGAGGCCCTTTTTATAATTTGCGGATGCAGCAGACAACGATAAGATTGATCCTTTGTCAGCTCAGCAAATTGAATCCCCACCAGCACTTTACTTGTTACAATTTCTTTCTCGTCATAAACTATTGTGATATCGTCCGGCTTAACAGCCAGCATAAATGAACGGCTGCCTCCAACACCCTGATATGGCACAATTTGAATTCGCTTTTCCCACTCATGGGGGAGTTCTCCAAAATCAAGGGTGTCATGGACATGCTTCAGCTCCTTCCAATCCGTTTCTGTAAACCATTGTTTTAAAAAATATTCGTCACAGATAATGACCGGTTTTTTTGTCAATGGGTCTGTCAGCTGATTGCCACTGTCAATGTAACCTGTCGTTGAATGACTGATGTTCTGAAACTTAATGATGACCTCACATAGTTGGTCATAACGAATTTTCTCAATAGCGTGCCTGTCCATGCGTGTTTTGGTAAAATACCAGCTTAACGGGAAACCTATCATGACAAACAACCAGCTGACAGGATCGCCATAACCGCTGTTGAATGTAAGAATTCCATTATCAGACAGGCCTACTGGATTCTGGAATAGAAAATGTATCGCGATCAATCCACCCCCTATCGAAAACGTTATAAAATAAAATAAAAGCAATAATTTCATCATCCGATAGATTGAATAAATTTTGAAGCTGCATAAAATAATAACAACTGAATATACCAGCTTACCTGGCAATGTATCCACTGGCGAATCGGGATAATAAATGGTAATCGGAACCAATAATGAAGCTATGAAGGCACCAAAAATAATCCTGCGTTTTCTTGTGCTGTCTTTGGCAAGTACCTGTGTAAGCATTAGCAGCATCATATCCAGAAAGAAATTCAACAGCCAGACAGCATCAAGATAGATCGTCACATTGTTCTTCCTTTCCTGTTTCTTTAACTTCAAATTGATTAAAAAGACAAATTTTAAGGCATTTTCAGTTTCCCGTTCTTTTGATCTTTCTTTTGAAAGCCTGTTACTAGGAAGTATAGTAGGATTGAAGAGAAAAGTCTGTCACTTCATGAAAACCGAATGGGGCTAATTTTAACGACTTGTCGGCTAATTTGTCACAATGTCAGGGAACATAAGAAAATCAGCTTTTCTAACAGAATCAAGCCCAAAATAAAAAAGAGCAACCAGATTAAATCTGACTGCTCGTTTCATATTTTCCCCGCATGTAATAGTCAGTAACCCGCCAAAAAACGGCGGGTTACTGACCAAAACCCGATACGGTTCGGGCTGCAGGATACAGGTCACAAAGGCATTGCAACACATCGCCCGAGTTTTTAGACTTTGTACCTCTTCTTCAGTGGAAAAAGAAAAAACATCCCTCTGAATGAAGTTTCACTTTAGTATTCACTTAACGGTTACGGTTGCGGTTCCGTAAAAAGGTCGGAATATCCAATTCATCCTCCTGTATATTCGGCCGGTTCTGTTTATTTTGTCCTTGCTCGCGCTGAGGCTGAGAATCTTCCACCGGCCTGGTCGCTGCATGCTGGTTATGATTGATTACCGGGCGCTGACGCGGCTGTTTATCCTCTTTTTGACTTTCATCAAATCCGGTTGCAATCACCGTTACAATAATTTCGTCTTTTAAGTTTTCGTTAATGACCGAACCGAAGATAACATTCACTTCATTATCCGCAGCTGAGGTGACCAAATCTGCTGACTCCTGAACTTCATAAAGACTTAAGTTGGCACCTCCGGTAATGTTCATCAGTATGCCATGAGCGCCATCAATGGACGTTTCAAGGAGTGGTGAAGAAATAGCTTTTTTGGCTGCTTCTGCTGCGCGATTTTCACCAGTGGCAATACCGATTCCCATTAAGGCGGATCCTTTATCAAACATAATTGTTTTCACATCCGCAAAGTCCACGTTGATTAAACCGGGCTTGGCAATCAGGTCCGAGATACCCTGTACACCTTGACGCAATACATTGTCAGCTTCACGGAAAGCCTCCAGCATTGGTGTATTCTTATCGACAATTTCCAGAAGACGGTCGTTAGGTATAACAATCAATGTGTCCACACTTGTTTTTAATGAATCAATCCCCGATACTGCCTGGGTCGATCTTTTTTTGCCTTCAAATGTGAAAGGACGTGTCACAACACCTACCGTCAGTGCACCAAGTTCTTTGGCAATCTGCGCAATAACAGGTGCAGCACCCGTACCTGTACCGCCGCCCATGCCAGCTGTCACAAAAACCATATCGGCACCCTGCAGTGCCTCTTCCAATTGTTCTTTATTCTCTTCAGCGGCTTTCCTGCCAACTTCCGGGTTTGCACCGGCACCTAATCCACGTGTTAATTTACCGCCGATTTGCAGTTTCGTTTCTGCTTTTGATAGATTCAAAGCTTGTGCATCTGTGTTGACAGCAATGAACTCAACACCTTCAACGCCATGTTCAATCATACGATTGACAGCATTGCTGCCGCCACCGCCCACGCCAATTACTTTTATTGTTGCCAGCTGGTCCATATTCGTTTCAAACTCTAACATACATCCGTTCCTCCTAATATGCAGAATTACAACGCATCAATACGATCCTCTTGTGGTCGGTTATACCCGAAAACACATCAATAATCTGTAAAACACGCCATTTGACTAATCAAAGAAATATTTAAATAAATTTGCAATTCCGGATTCTTTTTTCTTTTTCTTAGCCGGTGCATCCGAGTCTCCCGATTTCTTGGTACGTTTAGGTTTCACTTCACCCGGATTGGCTGCTACTGAGGGTAAAAGTTCTTTTCCCTGTATTTTCGCATTACGATAGGCAAATTGCAAGATACCGACACCAGCAGTAAACTGTGGCTCTCTGACACCTATGTAATCAGGAATGGCGACACGGACATTCGACTGGAATAAGTCCTGCGCAAGTTCCATAACGCCCGGCATTTTCATTGTACCGCCTGTCAAAACATATCCGCCGGGTAATTGCTGATAGCCCATCCGTCGGACTTCACGCTCTGCATATGCATAGATTTCTTCGAGTCTTGCTTCAATCATGTCAGCTATTTGCAGTTGATTATATGTTTCTCTATGGTTACTGCCGATGATTGATACGTCAAACGTTTCATCTTCCTGAGCATCATTATAGAAAGCATGACCATAATTCAGCTTAATATCTTCTGCTTCTTCAGTTGAAGTCCTTACGCCAATGGACAAGTCCTTCGTGATGTTGTCACCACCCAATGGAATGGTACTCGTCCCGGCCAAATGATCATTTTCAAAAACAGAAACGGTTGTGGAACCTCCTCCAACATCGATTAATGTCACACCAAGGTTTTTCTCATCATCGGATAATGCAACGGTTCCGGCCGCCAGAGACTGCAAACAAATATCCGAAATTTGGAGACCCGCAAGTTCCACACACTTCAGCATGTTATGCAAAACAGTTTTAGTACACGTAATAATGGTTCCTTCCATTTCCAGTCTTACACCTATCATACCACGAGGGTCAGTTATCTCATCAAGCCCATCAACAATAAACTGTTTTGGTATGACATCAATGATTTCACGTTCCGGTGGAATGGAAACGACTTGTGCACCATCGATCACCCGTTTAACATCTTCATCACCAATTTCCCGGTTGTTACTCTGAACTGCCACAACGCCATGACAGGCCTGCAATTGTATATGATTCCCGTTAACACCCACCACGACACTGTCAATTTGCATGCCAACCATTCTTTCCGCCTGCTCCACTGCATTTCGTATCGACTGAACAGTCTGGTCAATATCAACTATTGCACCTTTTTTCATACCATTCGATTTTGCAGTACCGACCCCTATTATATTCAGAGAGTCGTATAATACTTCTCCAATAATCACTTTAATCTTTGATGTACCTATATCAAGACTTACTAGTATTTCGCTGTTGTTCAAGGAAAGGCACCTCCGATAAGAAGCATCTGATATATAACGTTTGCTATGATCAGATGGTTTTTCTATTCTATAAAGAAAAAGCTACAATCTACTATTTTAAAAGAATCAGCACAAAAATAAAATATTTATTAATTAATTCGATAAAAAAACAATGAAATCCTTTTCTTTTCATCATTTTTGTTTAAAAATTTGCTCACTGTTGATTTTCATTGCTGGATTCCTCTTCGCCGGTATCTCCTTCTTCTTCGCCGGTGAATTCCTCAAAATAGGCGCCGGCCCCGATATGTATGATTCCCTTACTTTCCGGATCCAGCTGTGAAACGATTGACGGATAAATCCCCATGTTTTCAGAAAAATTTCGGATCGTCCCGTCAACCATGTAACCATCATTCATATACAGCACAATTTTACGCTCATTCTCATCACTCGGCTTCCAATGAATTTCTGATATCAGTTCCAAAATGCTTGTCGGCAGATTTTTCAGTTCTTGTGTCATTTGGTTTAAATAATCTTTATCGGAAAAACCAATAAGTAATGGCGCGTCACCGCTGACGTTTTGCTGTTCCATATCTTTAAGAACATTGCCATTTCCCAAAACGGGATAGTAACGTTCATTTTGCATGACATAGCCCACATGATTGAATTCGGTAACATCAATATTTATCGTCCACGGAAGCTTCCGATTCACTTCAGCCTGCTGAATGACCGGATTTTCACTGATAGCCCGACTTGCTTCCGTTGCATCAACTGTCCATATATTCTTATCTTTGGCAATGCCGCTTTGCTCAATCACCTTGTCATCCGGTACGAATGAATTACCGGAAACCACAATTGTTTTCACATGACTTAACGGTGATTGAAGATAAACGATTATGGCGATTAAACAGAAAAATATAGAAAGGTAAAAGATGAGGCGGCGATTAGCCTTCTTTTTACGTTCTTGTTTTAACGTCGGTATACGGTCTTCAATTGAAACGACATTCTTTTTCCCCATTTCTATTTCTTCCTTTATCTCATTGTAAAGTGCTTAGAAATACGCGGTATTAGCCTCGTCTCCCGGAATTCAGTGGTCAGTATCAGAAGTGAGAATCGAAGAAATCGGCGAACCAGCAGATTTCAATATTGAAATGACACCACGAAATTCATGCTCTCTAAGCTGAGAAGAAGAAAACGGCACCTTGCCATGCCGTTTCTCGACTGTTATTTCGAATTATATCATACATTTTGTTTGAATACGTAGTAAACTTGTACCAGATTCAATAAATTTTTGACCGATCAGCTTTAAAGTCTTGAATACCTGCTGATATTCAGCAAAATACCCGCTGAAAAAAGCGTTAATGTTAATGAAGAACCGCCGTAACTCAGAAATGGCAATGTAATGCCTGTAACCGGGATCAATCCAATGACAACACTGATATTGATCATAACCTGAATGGTCAGCATGGATACAATACCAAGAGCCAATAACCGTCCATAGGTATCAGGCGCCTCAAGTGCCACTTTAATACCACGCCAGAACAGCAGTGCAAACAGGCCGATCACAAAGGTGCCGCCCAAAAATCCGAGTTCCTCCCCCACAATAGCAAAAATAAAGTCATTTTGCGGTTCCGGCAAGTAAAAATATTTCTGAATACTCTCACCCAAACCAAGCCCCATCAGTCCACCAGGTCCGATTGCATACAATGACTGGATAATCTGGAAACCATCCCCCAACGGGTCTTCCCATGGGTTGATGAATGCCGTGATACGGCTGATCCGATATGGTGCTGACAATATAAGCAGAAGAAATCCGATAACACCAATGACACCAAGTCCAAAAAAATGCAGCAGTCTGGCTCCGGCTGCATAAATCATGACCATACACGTACCCACCAGCACAACGCCCGTGCCCAGGTCAGGCTGCAGCATGATAAGTCCAAAGGCTGTAAATACCAACACAAGTGATGGGACGAAACCTTTTTTAAGGGACGTTATATACTTTTGTTGGGCAGATAGATAAACGGCCAAAAAGATGATTAATCCAAGTTTCATAAATTCAGACGGCTGAATACTGAAGGCTCCAACGCCAATCCAGCTTTGGGCTCCGCCTCGTTCCATACCGATTCCCGGAACAAGTACCGCCAGTAATAACAGAAAACAGGCTAATAAAATGATTTTACTGTGTTTTTTCCATGTGCTGTACGGAATCGCCATAAAAAAGAACATTCCGATTACACCGACGCCACAAAACAATAACTGGCGTTTAAGGTAAAAAAATTGGTCCGCATACTTGTATTCGGACCACACGTATGAAGAACTGTAAACCATAACAGCACCGATCAACAAGAGCAGCAGTATAACGACCAGCAGCGTGTAGTCCGGTGTATAGCGAGTTCTGAACAATTTTCGCAACAAAACAACACCCCGTTTCCGGATGAATTGGAATAGGGGCTTTAACATCTCCGACTTATGTCTCTGACCTCTGATTTCCGGTATCTGACATCTGTTTATACAAGCCCCTACAATAATGTATGCACAGCTTGTATAAACATGTCCCCTCTCTCTTCAAAAGTCTGGTACTGATCCCAGCTGGCACAAGCGGGGGATAGCAATACGACATCACCTGCTTCAGACAGATCGTATGCCTGCTGGACAGCGTCATCCATTTTATCCGCCATTTTTATAAAAGGCACACCTGCTTCAAGTGCCACCCGTTTCAGTTTCTCTTTCGTTTCGCCGATCAGGACGATGCCTTTCACTTGTTCCAGATACGGCTTTAAGTCATCAAATTCATTTCCACGGTCAAGCCCCCCGGCAAGCAGGATAACAGGCTGGTTAAAAGAGGCCAATGCTTTTTGGGCGGCAAGTATATTAGTAGCTTTGGAATCATTATAAAATAAACGGCCGTGAACGTTGCTGACGAATTGAAGCCGGTGGCGGACAGCTGTAAAGGTCCTGAGTACATGACAAATCCCTTGATTAGTGGCCCCACTCAGCTTTGCAGCACAAATGGCAGCGAGAATGTTCTCCAGGTTATGATCACCTGTCAGCACAATTTCTGCTTTATCAATAATTTTTTCATTCTTGAAGTAGATGCTCATGTCATCTGCCCAAGCACCGTTTTTGACCTGTTTGTTTAACGAAAAGGGAATTTTGACCGAGTTTGCGGTTGTGACGGATTCTGCCACGGTCGGGTCATCCGCGTTATAGACCAGGTAATCGTCTGCAGTCTGGTTGGCAAAAATATTGCATTTTGCCTTTTTATAATTCTCAAATGTTTTGTGATAATCAAGATGCGCCCGGAAAATATTTAACAAAACAGCTATATTGGGTTTAAATGTTTGAACACCCATCAATTGAAATGAGGATAATTCCAGGACCATTTTTTCATTTTTTACCAATGATTGGGCAACCTCAGTCGCTACATAGCCAATATTCCCCGCCACCTTCACTTTCCTGTCGCTCGCTTTCAACATCTCGGTCGTTAATGTCGTTGTCGTTGTTTTCCCATTGGAGCCGGTTATTCCAATCATGCCTGTATCCGAAAGACTGCCGGCAAGTTCTATCTCGGTAATAACCGGTATATCACGCCTGCATGCTTCCTTCAGTAAGGGGGTATCGTAAGGAATTCCAGGATTTTTGATGATGATTTCCACCCCGTCCAATACGGACAAGGGATGAGAACCGGTTACGACTTCAGCACCCATTGATTTTAACTCATCAACAATCGCATCATCATCATTGGCATTTTTGTCATTCACACGAACTTTTCTGCCGTTTTGCAATAAAAGCCTGGCAGCAGCGGTGCCACTTTTTGCCAGACCTAACACAAGTACATGTACATACGGAAAATTTGCCAGTTCTTTCAAGCTATCCACACCTCTATATAAATACCGAGCGCCGCAAAAATCAGACCTACAAGCCAAAAAGTAGTCACAACTCGCCATTCAGACCACCCAAGCAGCTCGTAATGATGATGAAGCGGGCTCATTTTAAAAATTCGTTTACCCGTTGTTTTAAACGAAATGACCTGAATAATGACCGAAAGTGTTTCAATGACAAAAACACCGCCAATAATCACAAGCATAATTTCAAGCTTTGTTAAAATTGCAATTGCTGCAATGGATCCACCCAATGCAAGCGATCCTGTATCCCCCATAAATACTTTCGCGGGATGGGCATTAAACACAAGAAATCCCAATAATGCACCTACAACCGCCAAAGAAAAGATGGTGATGTCATTTTGCGGAAATCCATACCACGCTAAAATACCAAATGCCCCAAACGCTATGGCTGCAGTCCCGGCAAGGAGTCCATCAAGTCCATCTGTCAAATTCACGGCATTGGATGCACCGACCAGCATAAAAATGGTGAGCAGTGCATAGCCCCAACCAAGCTCCCACTGAATGGAAGTGCCTGGAATTTGAATATAGGTGGCATAATCGTTCAAGTGTAAAATAAAATAAAAGACAAATGCAATCAGTAATTGGCCTGCCATTTTCTGTTTTGATGTCAGGCCGAGATTCCGTTTCATGGCCACTTTGATGAAGTCATCCAAAAAGCCCAACAACCCGTATCCGACCAGTACAAAAATCAGCAGCCACAATTCATAGCCAATTGGACCATCGCTATATTTGTTCACCATGATAACGGCGGTAATGGCAACACTGATCACAATCATGACTCCGCCCATGGTTGGGGTTCCCGTTTTCTTGATATGTGACTGCGGACCTTCATCACGAATACTTTGCCCAAACTTTAAACGTCGTAAAAAAGGGATGAAAATGGGTGATAGAAGGACGGTAATCAGAAATGCTATGGCGATTGTCATGATTAATACGTACATATTCACTGTTTCTCCTCCTCTTGCAGTAACCGTCCATGTTTAATACGTTGGATCAACCACTTGATTAACTAATGATTCAAACTGCATCCCTCTGGAAGCTTTGAATAAGATTAACGTGCCTTCTAAAGTATATTCCGCCAAAGCAGCCATGAGTGTTTCTTTTGCTGTAAAATGGCGGCAGTCAATTGTCGGATGGCTCCTCTTAACAGCTGATGAAATCTCTCTTGCATCTCTACCCAATGTGAAAACGGCAGCTACAGATTCATCAATGCTGTCGGCAACCGATTGGTGAAGCGATTTTGAGTTTTTGCCCAGCTCAAATACATCACCCAGAACGAGTACTTTCTGCCTGAAGCCCTCCAAATGTCTCACAGCATTAATACTTGCCTTCATAGACGTCGGTGAAGCATTATATGCATCATTAATAACAGCTGAACCGTTTATGCCGTTTATTAGCTCAAATCGCATCGAAGTCAGTTTCAGCTGTGTCAGTGCCTGTTTCACCTTATTTTTTTCGATTCCAAGCAATCCGGCAATTGTAACGGCAAACGCTGCGTTCAGAGCATGGTGACTTCCAAGCAGCGGAATGGTATACACCTCATTATCTGAAAGTTTAAACTTTGTCGATTCATGGGAGATATTTACCTCTTTGATGGCAAGATCATTTTGGTCATCAAAGCCGCATGTCAGGACATGATCGCACTGATGCACCTGCTTCAACAGTATTTCGTCACCGTCAATGATTAAGTAACCATTCTTTGTCATGCCTTTTGTGATTTCAAGTTTTGCCTTGGCAATCCCTTCCCTTGAGCCTAAATATTCAATGTGAGATTCACCGATATTCGTAATGACAGCATAATCAGGTTGTGCGATCTTTGTCAGTGCTTCAATTTCACCAAAATGGTTCATGCCCATTTCCACAACCAATGCTTGTGTATCAGAAGACATTGATAAAATGGTAAGCGGGACACCGATATGATTGTTTAAATTGCCTTTTGTATGATGCGTTTTAAATGATGAACCAACGACTGACGCAATGATATCCTTCGTTGTTGTCTTGCCGTTCGAACCTGTTACGGCAATGACAGTCGGATTTACCTTTTCCCGGTAAGCCGATGCCAGCTCCTGTAAAGCTGATAACGTATCCTCAACAAAAAACACAGGAAAATCAGCCGGCAAAAAGCCCGGAAGATCTTTCTTTTTATGCCAAAGGGCAGCTGCAGCTCCTTGCTCCAAGGCATCTTTCATAAAATCATGACCGTTAAAGTTCTCACCCACTAATGGAATGAACAATGATTGATTGGTTTTTTTACGGCTGTCTGTCGTGATTTCATTAATCTCAATCGAGCTTTTTGCCGCACCTCTAAAATCGGTAAATAGTGATGTAAGCCAATCGGTGGTAAATAACATCATTGATTCTCCTTAGCCTGGATTGCTTCTTTTGCAACTTCACGGTCATCAAAATCATGACGGGTATGGCCAATTTCCTGATAGGTTTCATGTCCTTTGCCGGCAATCAACACAATGTCGCCTTTTGCAGCAAGGTTGACGGCATGGAATATCGCATCTTTGCGGTTCTCTATAACGTCATAATGATGTTCGTTTAATCCTTCCGTCATATCATCCAATATTGCCTGCGGGTCCTCTGTACGAGGATTGTCAGAAGTGAAAATGGCCCTGTCGGCATATTTCAGTGCAATTGAAGCCATCAGCGGGCGTTTTGTCTTATCACGGTCGCCGCCACAGCCAACGACAACATAGACATTATTTTCAGCAAATCCTTTGATTGTCTGCAGTACATTTTCCAGCGAATCCGGTGTATGTGCATAGTCAACAACTACGGCAAAGTCATGATTACCATCAACAGGCTGGAACCTGCCACTCACGCCTTGCATGTTTTCAAGCGCGCGCTTAATGACCTCAAGCGGAATCCCCGCACTAATGGCAGCTGCACTTGCTGCCAGCATATTGTAAACATTGAATTTGCCGATAAGATTGCTGTGTATCTCAACAGATCCGACTGGCGTATTAATTGTGAACGTCGTTTTCGTCACGTCAAGATTGATATCAGACGCCCTTACCTGTGCACCATGTCCGCAGCCATACGTGAGGATATGCTGAGCGGTACTTTTTTTCAAAAAAGCACTATTCGGATCATCGTCGTTTATGACGGCATATTTTTTCTGCTTTTCATAATAAGTATTCCCCAACTGGGCGAACAACAGACTTTTGGCATATAAATAATCGTTCATATCCTGATGATAATCCAAATGATCCTGTGATAAATTCGTGAACACAGCAACATCAAAATCACAGCCGTGAACACGGCCCATATCCAGTGCATGGGATGATACTTCCATAATGGCAGTATCAACATTTTGATCGTTCATCTGATGAAATGCTTTCTGTAAATATAACGCATCCGGCGTTGTATTATGTACAGGATAAGCGTCTTCACCTATTTTCATTTGCAGCGTACCAATAATGCCGGTTTTTTTCTTATATTCCTGAAAAATCGACTCCAGCAAGTAAGTGACCGTTGTTTTACCGTTTGTTCCGGTGACACCTATAAGCGGCAATTGACGCGTAGGATCGTCGTAAAACTTCGAGGCGATTATTGCCATGGCTCTTGATGTATCATCAACCTGAATAACCGGAACTGACGTGTTCAGCTCTTTTTCCGCCAATACAGCACATGCACCGTTGCGGACAGCCTGATCGACAAAATCATGACCATCCACCGTAAAACCTTCGATGCAAATAAACACGTTCCCTACTGCTACATTTCTGGAGTCCGACTCAACCCCGCTGACTTCTATATCATCTGCCGCCTGTGACATATTGTAAAATGGTAAAACGGAAAGCAATTCTGCCAGTTTCATCCTAACACCCTATTCTGCATTGATCTATTAAAAAGAAAGGTTAAAAGTTATGGAACCAGCCAATCAGCCGGCTCCGCTCAAATTAACTGCATCCTCAAACGTAACAGTAAAGCCTTCTATATTATAGCAAAAATTTAGCCTGTTCACGATGAATTTTTATCAGACAGATAAATTCTTATTTTTTGCCCTTGTTCGATTTTTGTTCCCGGACTCGGTGCCTGATCAATAATGTATTCACCGGAGCCGCTCGTTTCGATTGATAAATTCGTCTGGTATTCAATTAATTCGTTTTTTTTCAGTCCAATTAAATCCGGAACCTCAACTTTTGGCTGCTCCGGCCAGGTATACTCCTTTTCGGGGCCGCCTTCACTCGGTTCAACTCCCATTGCCCGTAAACTGTCCCCGATAATGGTTCCGACGATTGGCCCAGCAACAGGGCCACCGAACTGTACTGTACCTTTTGGATTGTCTATGGCAACATAAACAACAATTTGAGGGTCATCAGCTGGTGCAAACCCCATAAATGAAACGATGTAATTATTTTTTAAATAGTTTCCATCCGGTCCCACTTTTTGAGCTGTACCTGTTTTTCCGCCTACACGATAGCCGTCAACGTAAGCCGGGCGGCCGGTTCCCTTAGCAACAACACTTTCAAGCGCGTTACGAACTTCTTCGGATGTTGATTCAGAAATAATGTTTTCCTTTAATGTCGGTTCCACTTTTTCAACCACATCATTTGTTTGTGGATCAAGCCATTCCTCTGCAATATAAGGTTGGTATAATTTACCGCCGTTAACGGCAGCTGAAACGGCCATCACTTGCTGGATAGGCGTTACGGATACACCCTGACCAAAAGAAGTGGTTCCCAGCTCTACCGGGCCTATATCTTCAGGATCAAACAGAATCCCATTTCCTTCGCCACGCAAATCAATACCCGTTTGTTTACCGAATCCGAAGTCTTCAATATAGCTGAACAGCCTTTCCTCACCAAGATCTGTTCCCATTTGCACAAATCCGGGGTTGCATGAATTTTGCACAACTTCGAGATACGTTTGTTGACCGTGTCCGCCGCTCTTCCAGCAGTGTAGTTCAGTACCGCCCACTGATATATCGCCATCATCGTGAAACTCATCTTCCTCAAGGTTCACCAGGTTTTCTTCAAGAGCAGCTGCCAGCGTAATGATTTTAAAGGTGGACCCCGGTTCATATGTGCTCCATATAGGCAGATTCCGATCATATATCTCAGGGTTAACGTTCTGATAATTTTCGGGATGAAAATTTGGCCGTGCAGCCATTCCCAAAACCCCGCCGGTATCCGGGTCAACCGCAATGGCCATAGCACCATCCGGATTATATTGAGACACTGCCAAGTCAAGTTCACGTTCCATAATCGTCTGAACTTTGGAATCAATCGTCGTTTTTAAATTCAAACCATCTTCCGGCGCCTTATAATCATCCGCTATTTGTTCAAGTTTTTTTCCTTTAGCGTCAGAATAAAATGACAGACTCCCTTCTTCACCGTTTAATTTATCATTATAAAACAGTTCAAGTCCCATCAAACCTTGATTATCGATACCCGCAAACCCCAATACATGAGATAGGTAATCATTGAACGGATAATGACGCTTTGAATCTTTTGCCAGATATACACCATCCAAATTTAAGGACCTGAGTGCTTCTTCCTGTTCATCATTTATCTTTCGTCCTTCGGGGTGTATTCTTGTATACACGGCGTCTTTTGTAACATAATCATATGCATCCTGTTCGGAAATGTCGAGTATATCGGCCATTTTACGGGCTGTGTCCTGAGGGTTTTTCACTTGTTTGGGCACAACAATGACAGAAGGAGCAGTAACATTCTCCGCCAGTACTTCTCCGTGCCTGTCCAATATCTTCCCGCGCTCAGGTTCAAAAGATATATCCCTACTCCATGATTCATCGGCCAGTTTCATCAGCTCATCACCCATAACAAACTGCACAAAGCCAAGCCGGACATCGATTATCACAAAAAATAATAATCCAATCAGAAAAGCGGCAATAATTCGTTTACGTACCGTTACAGAAGACACACGTTTCATATTCTATCCCCTTTTCCATATTCATAGATAGGCTTGTATCCACTATATGAATCCTGAAAAAAGAATAGAACACTGTTTGTCAGGCTGAAACAGCAAGCCACGTCCTCAGGTGTAATCGGACGTGGCATAGTCGCTTCTATTCAGTTTATTCACTTGTATCATTCGGTGCTTCGGCCTCTTCTGTATCATCATTTGTTTCCTCCGACTCTTCTGCGGCGGAACCGGGTTGTTCCAATTCAACGCCTAAATAATCATTCTTTTTAAGTGGTTTGCCTTCCTCTATACTTTGTGTCGTGACATAACCATTACCGATTGGTTCAACATCCAAATCCATCAAGTCGGCCAATTGCATGACATCCCTTAATGACCAGCCGGTAATATCGGGCATTTCCGGTTGATCCGTTATCAAAATAATTCGGTCTCCCGGCAATAATTCGTCCCCTTTGGCTGCACTCACCTTTTTGATCGTATTTCCGGAACCGATAACCGAAACATTCAAACCATGGCTGGCTAATTTATCACGAACCTCGGAAGTTTTTTGCTGCTTCATTTCCGGCAGCTGGACAGGCTCAATATGCTCGGTTGCTTCTTTATCAGGCTCAATATCCAAGTAATGGAGGCTGTTCTGCATGACATTTTTAAATATGAACGATACAGGTACAGACCCGGTTTCGTCATATTCAATCTCAGGCTGTTTGACGGACACATACATCATCAGCTCAGGATCTTCTTTTGGTGCCATGCCGAGAAACGAAAATATATTGTTCCCGTGACCGGTTAATAACCTACCATTTTCATAGATTTGCGTCGTCCCGGTCTTGCCTGCAACTGAATAATCATCGAGTTTATATTCCTTTCCTGTTCCGTTTTCCGAAGAGACAACTGATTCCATAAGATCGAGCATTTGCTCGGACGTTTCTTTTGAAATCGGCTCGGATACGACTTCAGCCGTTTTTTCATTAATTGTCTGACCGGTGGTTGAATCCACTGTTTTTGAAATGACATAGGGTTTTACCATTTTACCGTCATTGGCAATGGCACTTGCCGCCTTCATTTGCTGAATCGGTGTGATGGTACTCGCTTGTCCAAATGCTGTCGAGATTTTATCGCGCGGATAATTGTAGACGAGATTTCCGGATTGTTCACCAGGTAAGTCTATACCTGTTTTTTCATCAAAATCGAATGCCTTCCAATATTCCAGAAACTCCTCAGGGCCAATTTTTTCCCATAAAAGTTTGGCTGCAGCAACGTTCGAGGAGCGGGTAAACCCTTCATCATATGTGATCGCGCCCCAGCCTTCTCCACCGTTATGGTCCCTGACCGGCTCCATGCGGTCACTTATTTTGTATGTACCCGATTCAAGCCATTCGTCACCTTGATAAACCCCTGCTTCGATAGCAGCTGCCCACGTGAACATCTTCATAGTTGATCCCGGTGCAGTTGGTGTAGCAATGGCATCATTATACCAATTTTCTACATCAGTCGGATTATTCGGATTATAACTTGGGCGATTGCTCATTGCCAGAACTTCCCCTGTTTTGGGATCCATTACAACAGCTGTCATACGCTCGGGATGATATGCTTCATCCATTTGTGTCATCGCATCTTCCAATAACGTCTGTATTTTCTGATCAATGGTTAAATAAACGTCCCCGCCGTTTTCCGGCTGGTTGATCACTTCATTCGGGTTTAATAATTTAGCATTGTACTGATCTCGTTCATATGAAATGTATCCATCTTCTCCGCTCAGCAATTCGTTCATCTCATTTTCAATTCCGGTAACACCGTTAATGGCGTTATCTTCTTTTTGGGCAAACCCAATAATATGTGATGCGAACATACCATTCGGGTAATAGCGGATTGGTTCTTCTGTAAATTTGATTCCAGGAAGTTCAAGTTCTTCAATCTTCTCCTTTGTTTCCTGGGAGAGTTCTTTCCCGGCACTGCCGAATTCCACCTGAAACCGATCTTCCTGAATTCCTTCTTTCATTTGTTTCAGGAGATAATTTTCATCTGCTTCTAATATGGGCGCCAGTTTTTCCGCCGTCTTTTCAGGGTTTGTCACATGCAAAGGGTCCTCTTCGTTTTGCGTATGTGATTCCCCCACAATGGCCTGGATGCGATATGACGGACGATCATAGGCTAATGTCATACCATTCCGGTCATAAATTTTGCCCCGTTCTGCATCAAGGGTGTAAGTTGCAGTCCGTTTGTCCTCAGCCCATTCCTCCAGCGAAACACCATCGATCTCTCCAGTAGCCTGAATATACAAGAATCTTCCGGATATAAGCAGAAATATACCGGCAAATAAAACAATCAAAACACCGGACATGATATGTGTTTTTTTATTTTTTTTCATCATACTTCCGCCTCGCTCAGTTGTTATGATAAACTGTTGCTTGCTTTACGCGGGCATCCTGTATTTTCAGACCATTTTCTTTAGCAATTCGGGTGATGCGCTCAGGTGTACTCAGCTGCTTTTTTTCATAAGTAAGTCCTTCATTGGTAACTTTCTGTTGCTGTACGGTTTGTTCAAGTGATTCAACTTTTCTGTTCAGCGAGTCTGTAGAAGAAGCAAATGACACAACGTAAATACTGGCAGCGATTAGCATTCCCCCGACTGCCGAATATAAAATCTTTTCACCTTTTGTAATCCAGCTCTTCTTGCGGACCTTGATTAACGTTTGTTTTTCACTTGTTTCGGTTGGCGTGTATGAATGTTTCCAGCTGCGGGCAAGATTTTCATTCATGATTTTTTCCACCCTTCTTCATATGTGAATTCTTCATTCCACTGTTGAACCTTTTCAGCAATTCGCAACTTAGCTGATCGTGACCGCCGATTGTCATTAATTTCACTTTCACCCGGAACAATCGGCTTTTTATTGACCAATTTAAATGGAGCACGATGATCTTCAGGTATTACCGGCAAATTTTTGGGAACCGGTTTAGGTGTACTCCATTTTTTGAATGCCTGTTTACAAACTCTGTCTTCCAGTGAGTGAAACGTTATGACGGCTACCCTTCCATTTATATCAACAACACGTGCCGCTTGGTGAAGCGCGTCATTAAAAGCAGACAATTCATCATTGACGGCAATCCGTAAAGCCTGAAAAATGCGCTTGGCCGGATGGCCGCCTTTTCTGCGTGCCGGTGCCGGAATGGCGCCTTTAATGATCTCAACCAATTCATAAGTCGTTTCAATTGGCTTTTCTTTCCTGTTCGCTTCAATTCTTCGGGCTATTTGCTTGGAAAACTTCTCCTCACCATAACTGAAAAAAATGTTTACCAGCCGGTTATATGGCCACTCATTAATGATTTGATAGGCATCCAGGTTTTGATCTTGATTCATACGCATATCTAACTTAGCGTCGTGCTGATAACTGAAGCCTCTTTCACCACGGTCCAGCTGTGGCGAAGAAACACCAAGATCAAACAGGATACCATCAACACTTCTTATTTGGCGGATTGCTAATTGTTCTTCCAGTTCCCTGAAGTTGGCATGAATGAATCGTACACGATCTTTATATGGCTGCAGCCGTTTTTCTGCTGCCTCTAATGCTTCGAGGTCCTGATCGAAGGCTATCAGCAGCCCATTCTCATTTAAGCGGGAAGCAATCCGTTCTGCATGGCCTCCACCACCGACAGTACAATCCACATATGTACCTTCTTGTCTAATGGCGATTCCTTCGAGCACTTCTTCTTCTAAAACACTGTAATGGTCAAACATGATCGACACCTGTCTTCTATTCGGTTAAATATCAAAATCCATCAGGTTTTCAGCAATCTCAGCGAAAGATTCTTCTGAGTCATTGAAATAATCCTCCCAATTTTCATTTGCCCAGAATTCAACCCGATTGGAAACACCAATCACGACACATTCCTTGTCCAGCCCGGCATATTGCCGTAATGGCTGCGGGATGTTTATTCTTCCCTGCTTATCCACATCACATTCAACAGCTCCGGAGAAGAAAAACCTTGTAAAAGCACGGGCGTCTTTTTTGGTTAGTGGAAGTTTTTTCAGTTTCTCTTCAAGCTGTTTCCATTCTTCCATTGGGTACGCAAACAAACATTTATCAAGTCCACGAGTGACAACAAAGTTATCCCCAAGACCTTCACGGAACTTGGCAGGCACAATGATTCGTCCTTTTGTATCGATATTGTGCTGGTATTCACCCATGAACATAGCGTACGCCCCACTTTCTTATACACTATCTTACCACATTCCCCCACAATTCACCACTTAATTTAGATTTTTTCCCAACGAATTTTTAAAATGAGTCGGACGTGCTATAAAATAGCAAATTAAACCAAAAAAGGTATGTATTTCTTATCATCCAAACCTCTGTCATGATGGATATTTAAAACATTGAACATTAAAAAATCCACCTGCTTCCACTTGTTTTAAAAAAAGTGGGAGAAGGTGGGGCATTATAAAAAGCCAATTAAGCAAAACTTCATCCAGTTTTCCGTTTTTATAAATACACGATATGATGTTCTTCCGCAAATGAACATCGCTGGTTTGTCAGCTCTTTGATAAAGTCACTTCCATAAACATTCAGCCAGGGGAGCGGGTTCCATGTGCGCTCCTGCAAGCCATTTCTGGGATGGATAGTATTTTGTATCCGGTCAAATTCATTCAGCTGCATTGTATGCTTCTCTTCCAACCCTTTCATGATGCGGTCTTCCAAGTATTTAATATCTTCATTCAAATAGTACAGGTTTTTATCAGCCAGCTCACCTAAATCTGAGCGTATGCCTCTGGCGATATCCCTTAGAGGTTTATGCGCTGTATCAATAACCCGTCTGATTTCAGCGGCAACCTGCTCAACAGGCGGGCCGTTCTGTGCAGCCAGCCACTTGATTTTGAGAGGGTTGACACCATCATTAATAGCTTTCTCTTCGTCAATTCCAAACTTGTGCAACAGTTTTTCCAAATGACGGTCAATAAATGTAAACGATAACCGCGGCACAACAGGCGGCATTTCCATACCGACTGCCTGGAAAGCAGGTTTTAATGCCGACCAATAACCAACTTCCCCGGGGCCGCCAATAAATGCCAGGGTCGGAAATAAGCATTCCTGCATGATCGGTCTTGTCACGACATTATTACTGAGCATTTCCGGATTATTTTTCACTGTATCCATGATTTCTTCTGTCGTTAACAATACTTCCTGCTGCTTGCCTGCCCAGTTTCCTTCATCATCCCTAGTCAATAATATCCGGTTATCCCCGAGATGGTAAAAAAGATGCGCATCATCAGGATCTGCCTCCAGTGTGACCGTATACCCCTTTTGGTTCAGCTGCTGCAAAGCCGTATAGACACCTGAGCTGATTTTCCGCTGATTTTCAATTAAGGTAATGAAATGCTTCCGCTCCATCTTACGCATCGCGGGATCACCAGAATCAGCAAGTACAATGCCTTCATCATCGAACAATCGGTGAATAACCCTTGCAAAAAAGTCAACATATGTATCCGATTGCTGCAGGCAATCCTGTATGGTCTGATAGAGACTTTTCGTATGCGCTGTTTCCGTCAGCTGCGTAAATAACTGATCCACCCACTGAGCAGCAGCGGATCGATCAATTGATATATTTGAAACAGGGGATTTATCAGACACCCGCTGCTCTAATTTGTATTTTTTCATATGATTATTTTCCGGTAAAAAAACATGATTGATTTCCTCAAAGTCGTGATCCTCACCAGCTATCCAAAAAACCGGCACGACCGGTATCTGGAGTTTGGTTTCCTGCTGTTTAGCCAATTGAATGATCGATATGATTTTGTTGATTGTATACATCGGTCCTGTCAAAAGACCTGCCTGCTGTCCTCCAATAACAACAACACTATTATCATCCTTTAACCGTTCTATATGACGATATGTCGTCTCAGGAGCATCCCATCGTCTGTTCATCGCGGCTAGTGTTTTTGTCAAATGTTGACGGTCAATTTGCTTATCCTGTAATGCTTGTGCTCTCATCTGATACGATGTTCCCGAGTATGGATCATAATCAAAATGCGCCAGAATCTCCGGCTTTTGATTTCGATAGTCATGTATAAGTGCATTTTGGTACTGCAGTGTGATTGGCGTGATCCGCATTTATCGCATGCTCCTTTAATCATAATCAAATATATCCATTACACATTCTACATAAAAGAAGAGGGGATTGCATTCAATCTGTTTTAAAGGAACGAAAGCAAAAAAAGATCATATGTTTAAAGCATATGAAACATAATACCTGTCAAAGCAAGTAAACAGTTGAGCAATACAAACAATAAAAAGCAAATACACCAAAATACTTTAAATACGTTACTGAAGGTAACTTCTGTAGACACTTTCCACTGAATAACAACGATCGCTGTGAATATCGTCAGTAATATCAGCACAACAGTCCCGGCAAACGAACGCCCGAAGTTCATTTTAAACATTATTACCGCAGCTATGATGTAAAGAAGCGTTGTCCAATTGACGGCTGCATGAATGGCTTTCCATTTATGTCCATACATTTTCCAACCAACTGAGTAAACAATCACGGTTGCAAGGACTGGTACCGTAATCATCAATCCTTGAATTCAGCAACAAATGTCAGTAACATACACCCTCGTGTATCCCCTTTTCGTTTTCACCGTATCCGTTTTATATTATATTGGCAGAATAAACAGCAATTTGCTGTCAGTCTTATTTTCTTTCATTCCCTTTCCGGTTTTTTTATATTATAATTAATTATAAAGCAATTTTAAATACTTCTGTTTTAAGGGGGAAAGTTAAAATGATGAACAGTATAAAGGTCGAGAAACTTTTGATCAACTATAAAACATTGGAGCAATTTAAACGGTTTAAAGAATACGGGAACCAGGAACTTTCCATGATCGAAGACTTGCAAAACAACATTATCGAGAATGACAGTGAATCACCGTTTTACGGAATCTATATCGGGCACAACCTGATTGCCAGAATGAGTCTATATAAAGTCAGGGCAAAGTATGATGCCTATTTTGAACCGCCTCAGGATTACCTGGAACTATGGAAACTTGAGGTTTTGCCTGACTACCGGGGAAGAAATTACGGAAAAGCACTGGTTGACTTTGCCAAGAGTTTTCATTTGCCAATCAAAACGAACCCCCGGATAAATTCACACGGATTTTGGGAAAAAATGGGGTTCCAAAAAGCAAAATATGAAATGGAAAGGGATCTCGGAGAAAATCCACTCATATGGATGCCTGAGGGTGTCAAAGAAAAAAACGTTTGATTTAAATAATTGCTGCTGACTTACACCAGAATTCCGGTGGCTCATCAAACTCACATGATTTTTATCATTTACCTTTCTACTAATTCATTAAAATAAAGACATGAATGGCAAATCCAAACATTCATGTCTTTATGATTCATTTTCGGGGTTCATTCACCCAGGCCCACAATTTTCCCATTTCTGTCCATGCCTGTTCATAGCGGCTCAGCTGTGCTTTCAGTGCTTCATTCTCTTTCAGCAGCTCTTTTCGTGTTATCTCATCTTCTTCATTATAGAATAGTTGATTGTCTCGATCGATGTGATTCTGATGCCGCATCTTCTCCAGCAATGAAATCGCCGTATCGATCGGATCCTGCTCCTCATGATGTTCTGTGCCATAGTGAACCACTGTTTTTTTCCGATTATTTTGTTTACGCTCTTTCTTTGCATTTTCAATCGCTTCCTGATATTGCTTCCGGATGGAGGCATTCCAGCGAAAACCGCATGCAGCCGAGGTTCTGGATAACTGTTTTGCAACGTCCTTGAATGCTTCGAGCTGTGTTTTTCCTTCTCTTATATGACGAAGAACGGTCTCTGCCAATAATATATCTTCATCTTTCGTCCATGCATCCTGACGTGTTGCATTCATAACATCCCTCCTTACACATTTGCTATCAATGTATGCAAAAGGTAGGAGTGATAGAATCGAACGCTTGTAATTTTTTCGAAAAGGTTACCTAGCCTTCATGCCGGGAAAAAATTGCCGGACAGCATCTTTATGCGCTTTTGTTTCCCATAATTCAGCACAATTTCTCACTTCTTCGTCCATTTGTGCAGAAAGCGGCAAAATCGATAATTTTTTCTTATATTGCATTTTTAATACTTCCATCTGCTCCTGTGACTTAGTCAGATATGGTTTCAGGAGGCTTTCCCGATCGTTCCATTCATTGTCGCCAACAATATTTTGAATCCAGCCCTGTGTTTGCAGAAAACTTGCTTCGTACATTTCCGCTTCCATAAGCCACTGAAAGGCAAAACTGGGATGCACTTTTTCGTACAGAAGTTCCCCGCCGCCCCATCCCGGTGTGATACCAAGCTTCGTCTGAACAAATCCATATCGGGTGTTCTTTTTCGCGATTCGAATATCACAGGCTGTTGCAATTTCGCATCCACCGCCCAATGCATCCCCATTTAATAAGCATACGGTGGGCACCGGGAAAGATGTAAGTTCATAAAGCACTTCTTTCATAGAATATAATACAGTATATGCCTCATCAGAATTCATGTCACCGTGTAAATCCTGCAGGTCTCCTCCGGCACAGAACATACGTCCACCAGCAGCTGTAATGACCAAAAACTTGATCGGCTGCTGTTTTGCAGTTTCGATGGCACGTCTGAATGACCGTGCCATCTCGTTTGATATAGCGTTCAGTTTTTCCGGACGGTTCAGCAGGATTTCTCCGTAACCCTGTTTATCCGTTCTATACTGGACCAATTCTGTCATTTGTCTGTTTTCCTTTCTGAATCAATAATGGCTATTTTTTGCGGTTTTTATGTATACAAAAACAGATCACCATTAGTGTGATCTGTTTGAATTGATTTGCCATTACAATTTAATCATTCGCGACAACTTCCCGGCCATCATAATGTCCACATGATTTGCACACATGATGCGGTTTGGTCAGTTCACCACAATTCGAGCATTCCACCATGCCAGGTACGTGCAATTTTTTATGCGTACGACGTTGGTTTTTCACCTTTTTGGATGTTCTTCTTTTTGGTACTGCCATGCTTACACCCCCTTCAATCATGAAAGGAACGGAAACGCTATTCCTTTTCCTCTTTATCTTCCAGTAAAGATTCCAGTTTTTTTAAACGTGGATCTGGTTTTTGCTCTTTTTTGTCTTCTGAAATAAATTCCCAGCCATCCCCTTCAATTGGAGCCTGGCTTATAGCATCTTCATCATCCGAAAATACACGATAAGGAACTGCCAGTAAAATATTTTCCTTTATTAATGGCGTTAAATCAAGTACTTCCTTATCAATGGGATGAATGTCGTCATCCGAATCATCTTTTTCATATGGTGATTCCGAAAAAATTTCAACTGTGTTAATCTCAAACGGATAGGGTACATCGACCAATGTACGGGCACATGGTAAAATCATGGTGCCGGCAATCGTAAACGTAAACATGATGTCATCGCCCTGATCCATTGCTGTTCCACTAACATGAACAGAGCCAATCTCTCGGATATCATTGTTCATCGTCTCCAGTTCGGAAACATCAACCTGATCATCAAAAGCAAAAGGTTCATTGCTTCCATTTCGTTTAATTTGACCTAATGAAAATTTCATCGTATCACCTCAAGGCAACAAGAGTTATTTTAAAAGGAAAACGGGATTTTGTCAACATATTATCTTTACACAAGCTCTACTATCAGCATACCCTTTTTATGAACAATGAACCATGCACCACAACACTTTTTTTGATACAATAAAGTGAAGCTTCAATCAGCGGAGCGTTTTTCTCCGCTGATTGTTAGCTGAACCGAATCGGGCATTTAGGGGCAGTTAGCCGCCGTTTTCCGGCGGGTTACTGGCCGTTAATGCGGGGAAAAGTGAAGCTTCATTCAGCGGAGCGTTTTTCTCCGCTGATTGAAGAGGAACAAAGGCTAAATTCGCAACGTCCTGTTGCAACGCCTTTGTGACCTGCATCGTGCAGGCCCGAACCGAATCGGGGATTTAGGGACAGTCAGCCGCCGTTCTTTGGCGGGTTACTGGCCGTTATATCCGGGGTAAAACTTCATTCAGTGCAATGAAATGAATCTATTCAGAAGAGGATGGAATTATATGCAAGCATGTGGCTTAATTGTAGAATATAATCCATTTCACAATGGACATGCCTTTCATATAGAAGAATCGAGGAAAGCTTCCGGGGCTGATTGTCTGATCGCTGTCATGAGCGGATCATTTTTACAGCGCGGTGAACCGGCCATCATCGATAAGTTTCACCGGACAAAAGCCGCGCTGTCAGCAGGGGTGGATATCGTGGTGGAGCTCCCTTATCTGTATGCTGTACAGAGCAGTGACTTATTTGCCCAAGGTTCGGTTCAAACCTTAAATGAGATTGGTGTTTCAAGCATTTGTTTTGGGAGTGAATCTGGTGATATAACCCAATTCACCAAAAGTTATGACATATTAAAACAGAAAAATGCCATCTACAACAATACACTTCAGAAAAAATTGGACCTGGGTTTTTCCTTCCCGGAAGCCAGCCGCTTGGCCTATCAGGATATTGGTTTGGCTGCATCGGAATTTGACTTGACAAAACCCAACAATATCCTCGGATTCAGCTATGTAAAATCGGTCCTCGATTATAGTCTGCCGATAACCCCCCTGACGATCACCCGAATCAATAATGATTATCACGACCAGACAATAACTGGTTCTATAGCAAGTGCGACAAGTATCCGAAGAGAGCTTCTAAAAGAGCAGGACATCCCGGAATCGGCAGCCAGCGCCCTTCCGAATGAAACGCTTCTTCAGCTGCGGGAGTATAAACTAAAAGCAGGTGTTTGGCATTCATGGGAGGCTTATTTCCAGCTGGTCCATTACCGAGTGATGACGATGACCGAACATGAGCTTGCTAAGATTCACGGCGTTGATGAAGGTCTGGAAAACCGCATCAAAAAAACAGGACAGGACGTCACATCTTTTCACGAATGGGTTAATAAAATTAAAACCAAACGATATACATGGACAAGGCTGCAGCGCATTTTCGTTCATATCTTAACAAATACAACAAAAACTGACGTACATCAGATCAAAAATGCTGCCTCCGTCCCATATGTACGGCTATTAGGTATGACAGAAACCGGGCAATCCTATTTAAACACTCGAAAGAAAAATATGAACGTACCGCTTATTTCATCACTTGCTCAGGGAAAGCACCCACTATTGTCCATAGAGGAGGCGGCCAGTCATGCATATTACAGTATTCTTCCCGTTGACAAGAAAAAGGCGTTTCATCATCAGGAAATCGAGCCGCCTATCAAGGTGTAAATTTATCCGTCTCTTAACGATCTTCTGCTGGAATCAGACTGTGGGCAATTAACAAACGAAGGCTGCCAAAAACAGAAGCCTTCGTTTTCCTTATTTGTGATTTATATTTTTTGAAGATCAAAGTTAACTGCTTTCAGGTATTGCTTTACCTAAGCAGGTTCAAGATTCCGCAAGTATTGTAGGGCATCATCAAATGTGTCGACAGGTACAATTTCCATATCGGTACCAATCTCCTCTGCTGCTTGCAAGGCTGATTGATAGTTCGAATCTGCTGCTCCGTTTTCATTTGCTGCAAAGAAAATATCACAGCCTTCCTGATCTGCCGCAATGACCTTTTTATCAATGCCGCCAATCCGAAGTACATTTCCCTGATAGTCCACTTCTCCCGTGCCGGCAATTTGATAACCTTTTGTCAAATCCTCTTCCGTTAACTGATCATATATTTCCAATGAAAACATGAGCCCTGCACTTGGTCCGCCGATACTGCCACTGGAAAAGTTCACTTCCGGATCAACTTCAACACTTCTGTCGGTAACAAGCTGGATGCCAATACCAACTTTATTATTTTGTTCGGGGAATGCCGCAAGTGTAAGATTTTTTTCAAGTTGCTTATCATCACGTACAACGTCTAATGTTATTGTCTCTCCTGCTTCTTTGTTTTCCACATATTCGATTAAATCGTTGGATTCTTCGATCGTACTGCCATCAATCCCAACAATACGGTCACCTGTTTTCAGGATATCTTCCGCTGGCATGTCCTCCACAACGGAAACAACATAGACGCCATTGTAATCAATTGAAATATCTTCTTCAGCCGCTTCATAAGCAACGACAGTTGAAGCCTCCTGGGAACTTTCCATCATTTGCAGCTGTGCATGAAAATATTCGTCTTCTGACACACCTTCCGGCCGAACCTCATGTAGTGGCAGGATCTCCTGATGCGGGAGGATTTTTGCCCATAAATACTGGACGGGGGTTGCCTGACCACCACGGACTGTAACAAGATGCATGTCCCCTTCGCTCTCATAACCGTCTTCCACTTCCACAATTGGATTAAGGGCATCTGCGCCGCCTGGCTTATAAATATAAAAGGGAAGTTTATATGCTGATATGAAAAACGCAATCCCAATCACTAAGATTAAGTAAATGATATGCTTCTTTGTGAATTTCACTCGAAGTCTCCTTTCCATCTTACCGGCGCACTTATTCTATGGCATGTCAAAAGTGTATGTCATAAAAGTGCGATGTATGTGCGTATATTGGTATAGACTTGTACCAGCTTTATGATCCCGCATTTAACGGACACTTGAGCACTTCTTCTTCCAGTGAAGGAATTCCTATTGAATGAAGTTTCGCTTTATAAAAAAGAAGCTAGCATTATTTTACTACTATCAAAAATAGAAGTACAGGATCACCCATCATCCATTAGGAGGCATTACGTTGAAACAAAAAGTCAAAACATTGCTTCTCTCCGGAATCACTGCTTTTATTGCCATCTCCCTTATTAAATATCCTGACCAGTCATTGGAAGCCAGCATACGCGGCTTAAACATGTGGTGGGAAGTTGTCTTTCCGTCATTATTGCCGTTTTTTATAACGGCTGAGCTGCTGATAGGTTTTGGGTTTGTTAAATTTATTGGTGTGCTTTTTGAGCCAATTATGCGGCCATTATTTAATGTGCCTGGTGTTGGAAGTTTTGCGTGGGCAATGGGCATGGCAAGCGGCTATCCGACCGGGGCCAAAATATCAGCACGGCTGCGTGAGGAAAAACAGCTGACACAAATCGAAGCTGAACGGCTCGTATCATTCACCAATGCCTCCAGTCCGTTATTCATTTTTGGAGCTGTATCAGTCGGATTTTTTTACGATGTGAAACTAGGAGTCATTTTGGCTGCTTCTCACTATATTGGCAATGCACTGGTCGGTGTATGTATGCGTTTTTACGGACGGAAAGCCGAAAAGACCAGAACGAAACCGGCTAAGAGAAAAGTATCGATTATCAGAGCATTCCGGGAAATGCATCATACCAGGCTCAGAGACCCCCGCCCATTTGGAAAAATTGTGGGTGATGCCGTTCTAAATTCAATCCAGACACTGGTAATGGTTGGCGGATTCATTATTTTGTTTTCCGTTTTCACGAAGCTTCTTTACATAGCGGGCGTGACTCCGGTTATTGCAGCGTTATTTAAGTATGTTCTGCATCTCTTGACGTTACCGGTAGATCTGGCATTGCCTTTATTATCCGGATTATTTGAAATAACATTGGGTGCCAATTTAATTTCCCAGGACGAAACAGCCAATTTACTGGAGAAAATAATTGTTGTCAGTTTTATACTGGGGTTCAATGGCCTTTCGGTTCAAGCGCAAGTGGCCAGCATTATCGCACCGACAGATATTCGTTTTGCGCCTTACTTTTTTGCAAGAATCATCCATGGGTTCTTTGCCGCTATACTGACAGCACTATTTTATACACCTTTGTATCTAAACCGGACATCATTCGATTTTAAAGGCGTGCCTGTTTCAAGTGGCAATCACGACAACCCCTGGTATCATTTTTTATTTGGTTTAGCCGAAATTGGCCCGTTCATAACGCTTGCGGCGTTATTGATTGCTGTACTTATCATCCTAAATAGGTTACGGAAACATATAAAGTGAAAAAGATGTTGTCCATTGACATAAGCAGTTCATTTTTGACAGCAAAAACTGAATTTACAAATCAAAAATAGTATAGTGTTTGGTATGCTATTTTTCATTGATAAAACAGTCATTAACCCTAAATAACATCGTTTTTAACATCAATAATAGTCCACAAAATTTGAAGAACGCTTGGATAAATGATTGATCCAAGCGTTCTTGTTTTTAAATCAATTGGTCAAATGGCGTTCAAATAAACTATCAAATAAACTATATGCTATTTGTTAAATTTTATATTTTCTCCAGAAGGCTGGGACAAAGCGTTTTTATGAATGAAAAAATCTGAACCAACTGGAAATTATCGTTGGTGATATAACCCGCTCCGGAGATATACTTAGCGCTCGTCGTGTTGCAGGTTTTTCGGTGAAGCAGCACTCCTCGCAACTCGAAGTTTACTCGGTGGAAGTATCACTCGTCGCACGACGCGGTCTCACCTATACCTTCCCCCCCCCGCAGGATTCTACGTATATTTCCTACGCTAAAGGAGTGTATTGTTCGGCTTTAGAGTTGGCTATTTTAGTTATATCCCGGCCCCATTGACAGTATCTTTTCCCCGGTGACTATTGATATTTCATACGCAGTGCTTCCTCAACCGGAGATGGCACTAAATCAGAGACATCAGCCTTATACTTGGCAACTTCCTTGACAATGCTCGAGCTAAGGAAAGAATATTGATTATTGGTCATCATAAAAATTGTTTCGATGTCTTCGTCCAGCTTTCTGTTCATTGACGTAATCTGCATTTCATACTCAAAATCACTGACTGCCCTCAACCCACGTAATATGGCATCAGCATTATGCTTTCGTGCATAATCAATCAGCAGCCCTTTGCTCGTATCAACTGATACATTTGGCAAATGCTTGGTACTCTGCTCCAATAAAGCCACGCGTTCTTCAACAGAAAATAACGGTTTCTTGGACTGATTATTAAAAACAGCAACAATCAGCTGATCGAAAACGGTCGCACCTCGTTCTATTATGTCGAGATGTCCATATGTAACCGGGTCAAAGCTCCCTGGACAAATAGCTAATTGGGACAATTGAAATCCCCCCTTCCATTATCTTTTGTAGATGGTTATTCCCGTCGTGTTGTTATACGTTTGCTGTTTCATGACAAACCAATCATCAACATCCATTGGTAATTGATTGGCGGCATTGTGTTCACAGTAAATCATGCCATTCTCCTTCAACAGCTGTAATTCTACGATAACCTCCAGCAGCTCCCCATAATTTACCTTTTGATAAGGCGGATCAAGCAAAATCAGGTCAAACTGAAACCCTCTTTTAGCCGCAGCATTCAATGCCTGAACAGATTCTGTCCGATAAACTTCGGCATTACCTTCCAATCTGAGTGTCCGGAGATTTTGGTTAATCGTATGTATTGCTTTTGGATGTTTATCAACAAAAATCCCCTTTTCCATGCCTCTGCTTAACGCCTCAATTCCCAATGCGCCACTGCCAGCAAATAAATCAAGGCAAATACCCCCTTCAAAAAAAGGGCCCATCGTCTGAAAGATAGCCTCCTTCACTTTGTCTGACGTGGGTCTGGTCATTTTACCCGAAACCGCTTCCAGCTGACGTCCTTTATGGATACCGGCAATTACACGCATACAACCACCTCAATAAATCATGATAAAGCTATCAAAATAAAATCGCAAGCGTCGAAAAATGATGGAAAAACTTTTTGGCATGAAACATCTAACTTTCACGAAAAAATGATGTATATAAAAACCTCTGCTGGTCATAATAACATAGTGAAACAGCTCATAAATGCTTGGCTGTTTCAAAACTCGGAGAAGACTTACACTTCCCCATAAGTTCTTACTCCGGTTTCTCCTCTCCCTTTGCCTTTTTGTTTTCTGACAAGAAAACAAAGGGACCTGCAGAAATATTTCTGCAGGTTTTTCTTTTTTATAGACTGTTTTCTAAAAGTTTGTTGCTGTATTAATGAAATCTTAAATTCCATAAACTGCGACGTAACTTTAGGCGGAAATTGGCGCTTTTTCTACCGCTCCGGAAATACACTTCGCTTTCCGCGGGCGGCTGGTGAGCCTCCTCGTGCTTGCGCACTGCGGGGTCTCACCTATGCCTTTGCTCCCGCTGGAGTTTTCGTGTATTTCCTCCGCTTGGGTGATGTGCTTTTTAAAGGCAAACAACAGCTATCCACTCTGTAGCTGGTTGATTGGAGTGGAGGCCAGTCGACTCCTGCGGGAAAAGCAACAGCTGAAGACCCCGCAGGAAGTGCTTTTCTTCCGAGGAGGCTGAAGCGTTGCCCGCGGAAAGCGACTGGCCGGAACGGAAA
>NZ_DATGTI010000077.1:0-3066 GCF_035301925.1 Lentibacillus sp.
TATGGTGTTCAATTTATGACATTGTATTCCGCACCATGGATTGTGTCTTTTATATTTTAGTCTATCGGAAAAAGTCACACGCTCAAACAGGTCGTGTGACTTTTTAAAATTTAATGCATCTACCTCATAGGTGTGATTTCGTGGATAGGTGATTATATTGAAACCATATCTGTATTGAAACGTATGAATAGGAGAAGTGTATTGTGTATTAGGAGGGAAAAGCTTTGCAGCGTTTAAGGTGGTTTTTATTTATCATGATTGGTTTAGTTGTTTTATTTACGGGATGCCAAAATAAACAGACAGAAAATGACAGCAATAATGATAAAGAGGCAGGTGATAACGTGAATGAAGAAGAGGGAAGTGCTCATCATTCTTCAAAGCAAATGGTAGGTAGCTGGGCTGGATCTATCGAAATACCTAATGAACCGTTACCTATTCAGGTTACATTTGAAAATGAGCAGGATATAGATGGACACATTAGTATTCCTGTTCAGGGACTCGCTGATTACCCCTTTTCATCTATTCGAGTAAATGATGATGGAGCAACTTTCACAATGGACATACAAGGTCAAAAGGCGACTTTTAAGGGTGATGTAACAGAAGGTGAAATAGCGGGGACATTCACACAACATGGGCAATCATTTCCGTTTACTTTAAAAAGAGATGATACAACAGTATCTGAAGAAGATGGTGAGTTTTTAGAAATTGAGACTGACATGGGGACGCTTATTGGGGAATTACATATGCCTGAATCAGTGGACGCGGCCCCTGTTATGCTTATTATTCCAGGATCAGGCAACACGGACCGTAATGGCAATTCATCGGCCGGTAAAAACAACAGTTTGAAATATTTAGCAGAGGAACTGGGCGATCAAGGCATTGCAAGTCTTAGATTTGATAAACGTGGCGCTGGAAAAAATCGTGAAGCGATTGGTGATGAAGCAGACTTTCGTTTTGATCAGTATGTAACAGATGCCGTTCAGTGGGTTGAATTGCTACGCTCAGATGAGCGTTTTACATCTGTTGGTATTATAGGTCACAGTGAGGGGTCGTTGGTCGGGATTATGGCTGCACAAGATATTGATATTGATGCCTTTATATCTGTAGCAGGTGCAGGAAGACCGATGGATGAATCATTGTATGAACAAATTGAAGCGTCGGGTATGTCAGAAAGCTTATTATCTGAAAGTATGTCGATCATTGATCAGTTGAAAAAGGGCGAAGAAGTTTCAGATGTGAGTGATGCATTGTACAATTTATTTCGTCCATCCGTTCAACCGTATATGATCTCATTGATGGCACACGATCCTGCTGAGGAAATAGCCAAGTTAGATATACCGATTTTAATTATCAGTGGGACACACGACATCCAAATCTCTGTATTAGATGCGGAGACTTTGGCTGAAGCAAAGCCTGAAGCTGATTTAAGCATTATTGAAGAGATGAATCATGTGTTAAAAGAAGCGCCTAAGGATCGGACGAAAAATATGGCGACATATTCGGATCCGAATTTACCTTTAGCAGATAACCTCATGAAAGATATCATGGATTTTTTGGAAGAGGCGTCGTTTTTGGATCAGGAATAAATACGATTTAAAAAATTAAAAACACCTCTTTAAAAGAAAGAATTTCATAATTCGAATTCCGGATATAAACCCGAACAATCACATTTGCATGTTGATTTCCACTCTAGGTGGTCGCTTTCCGCGGGTGGCTGATGAGCTTCGGGCCAACAAACGGTTTTCGATGGGGCGAGTAATCGCAGCCCCAGGAGGTTGGTCATGAAGACGTTGCGGCAAACGGTCTTCGGTGGGACGAGTAATCGCAAAGGGTCTTCGATGGGACGAGTAAGCGCAGTCCCAGTCTCAGGACGTCGCGTTCTTAGTCTTCCTACCCTAAATGCGGGGTCTCATCTAGGCCTTTCCTCCAGGCTGCTGAAAAAGTCTCTTACACCAAATTTTGGCGGATAAAACCGTTGATTTCCACTTCAGGCGGTCACTTTCCGTGGGCAACGCCTCAACTTCCTCGGAAGTAAACCCGCTTCCTGCGGGATTTTCGGCTGTTGCTTTTCCCTCTAGAGTCGCCGCCTTACGTTCCAATCAACTGGACTTGCTTATAACCTATAGTTTTTCAGTGGCCTCGCCTTTCCTCCCGTAGGAGTCGACCACCTGCCGTTCCAATCATCATTGTTAGGGTGAAAAGCGCATATATGATTACTAAAGTTCGGGTTTAGTGTCATGGCATTAATGAAGCTGGCTCAAATGAAAGAAAAAAGCCCCAGATATGTTTTAAGAGCATGTCTGCGGCTTTTTGTGATTATTTTTTTGTTTCTATTTTCATGAAGGTAAGCAATACAAAACAAACAAAGCTTATTAAAAGGATGGTACCACCGACAATAAAGAAAATGAGTGGGAATGCGCCTTCGATTCCAAATGGCTTGACGTATCTTAACCACATACCAGCTGTTAGACCAATTGATCCAACAATGGCTGTCCAAACATGAATGGCGGACATAAGCGCACTTTGCGGCGTAAATACTTGATAAAAAACGGCGAATGCAAATAATGACAACCAACCAACAACTAAAATGTGCGCATGGACGGTTAAAAATTCATAGCCACCAGAACCCGCCATATGTGATCCTAAAAAGGCACCTAATAGAGCAAACAATGCTGCAAATCGAAGTAAGATTTTGCTATATGGATTCAACGATATTCTCTCCTTTGTTAAAAAATTTCAATTTTAACCATGACTTTAGAGGCCATGTCAATGCATTATTAATATAATACTTTAATATGAACAGACGATGAATAATGGGGGACGGAAAGAAGATAAGCACGTAATGTCACTAAAAAGACACAAAAAATGTGGTTGACTCATTCAGAGTCAGTCACATTTATATATATGTTGTGTATTTTTTCATCAAAGCGTTGTAATTGGACGATTCGTGCTTCCCTAAGATATTCTTTACCACTGACGAACAGGAGGATAACAGGTACTGTAAAAATAGAAAAATGACCAGCAACTGCTGGTACCTTATGTGTGTTAATATGTCCCATTTGAATG
>NZ_DATGTI010000078.1:0-8975 GCF_035301925.1 Lentibacillus sp.
ATTTTAATTGAAAACATGCGGCGTGAGGGCTTCGAATTACAGCTGTCGAAACCCCAGGTCATCATTAAAGAAATCGATGGTGTTAAATGTGAACCGGTTGAACGTGTTCAAATTGATGTTCCGGAAGATTACACCGGCCCGGTCATGGAATCACTCGGTTCACGCAAAGGTGAAATGCTCGATATGGCAAATCAGGGCAACGGACAGGTGCGGATTGAATTTAAAGTGCCATCCCGCGGGCTGATTGGATATGCTACCGAGTTTATGTCATTGACACGGGGCTACGGTATCCTGAACCATACTTTCGATGCCTTCGAGCCGGTCGCAGAAGGTCAGGTAGGCGGACGTCGTGAGGGTGTGCTTGTGTCACTGGAAAATGGCAAGGCATCAACTTACGGTATTATGCAGCTGGAAGACCGCGGCATGATTTTTGTCGAACCAGGAACCGAGATTTACGCCGGCATGATTGTTGGCGAACATAACCGTGAAAATGATTTGACCGTTAACATTACAAAAGAAAAGCATTTAACAAATGTTCGTTCCGCAACGAAAGACCAGACAGCTGTTATCCGAAAAACACGCGATATGTCCCTCGAAGAAGCGATTGAGTATATAAACGATGATGAATATTGTGAAGTGACACCGGAGACAATACGGCTTCGTAAAAAGATATTAAATAAAAATGAACGTGAAAAAGCAGCTAAAAAATCGAAACTGGGCTAATGGCTGAACCGGCAATAGCAATGATGCTGTTGTCGGTTTTACTTTATTCGACAGCAGGAGGATTTACCGGCAGAAGAAAGGGGGCAATATCTGGAGAAGAGCAATAAAATGTGCGGGAGAGCAGGAATATTGACGGAAGAGTGCGGGAATCAACGGAAAAATATCGACAGAAAATCAGCAGAAAGGTAAGAGAGGGCACTTCTCTCTGCCCGAATGCCGCAGAAAAACAGCAGAAAGGTAAGAGAGAGGCCTTCTCTCTGCCCGAATGCCGCACAAAATCAGCAGAAAGGTAAGAGAGGGCTGGCCAGTCATTCGAGGTGATGAAACAGCGGAAAATATGACATCACCCATCATTCATTCCGGTGAGAATACCTGGGCACCCTCGGGTATGACTCATCATGACGGCTATGTTTATTTTCCTCTTTGGCAGGGGAGGCTTTACGCAGATTTGATTCGGAAAGTAACGTGCAGGAAATTCATCACGGATGGCGCGTGCGTGATGTCTTATCAGCAGGAGACGGCATCTATTTTTTAACCAATAATACTGACGGACGCGGCAACCCGGCTGAGAATGATGACAGGCTGCTGTTCCTGCCGAATAGCCAGCTGAATTAATGACCTGACCGTTGCATTCCGGTTATAAACGCTCCATTTATGTTATTCTATTTGATGAAAGCAGGTATCACGAATGAAAAGATTGTTAAAACGGTTAAGATTCCTCCTTAAATTTCACAAATCGATCCCGTTTGTCGTGGATTTTTTCCGATCACCACAAGTAAAAGGCACGACAAAACTATTATATGTCGTGCTGATTGCGAGCTATATTGCATTACCATTTGACCTGATACCGGATTTCCTCTATATGTTCGGGATAGTTGATGATATTACGATTGCGGCTTTCCTGTTGCAGCAGATGGTGAAGAACGCACCGGAGTCGTTGAAGGAAAAGCATGATTTCAAATGATTGCAGAAAACGTTTAAAAACTTTATCATGATATAAGTATTTAATTATATAGTTATGAAGGGGGATTCTATGGAGAAAACGGGTATATCCGTGGAAGAGGCTGTTCCAGTTTTGAAACTTCTGGCTGACCGGACGCGCTTAACCATTGTTCTCATGCTGCATCAAAGGCAGTGTTGTGTTTGTGAAATGGTTGACGTATTGGGCATGTCACAGCCGGCGATCAGTCAGCATTTGCGAAAATTGCGTGATGCAAAAATTGTGGCAGAAGACAGGCGGGGGCAGTGGATTTATTATCGTTTGAACCGTGAAACAACTTTTTTCCCATTCGTGGAGTATATACTGGAGTCCATACAAGCTGAAGAAACACTCATCACAAAAATGGATACAGCCAAAAATATAAACCAATGTTAGAACATCATAGGGGGAACGGTTTTGGATTTACAAACCATTTTAGCCATCATTATTTTTCTGGCAACGCTTGTACTCATTATTTGGCAGCCTAAAAATCTTGGGATCGGCTATACCGCGTGTTTCGCTGCCTTGATTGCACTGCTTGTCGGTGTTGTCACGTTTGATGATGTGATCGCTGTGACCGATATTGTGTGGAATGCGACACTGGCGTTTGTTGCTATTATTATGATTTCGCTGGTGCTCGATGAAATCGGCTTTTTCGAATGGGCAGCATTACATATGGCCCGCATTGCGGGTGGAAGCGGCGTTAAAATGTTCATCTATATTTCGGTTTTGGGGGCAATCGTGGCGGCACTGTTCGCTAATGACGGGGCGGCGCTGATTCTGACACCGATCGTCCTGGCAATGGTCCGGGCGTTGAATTTCCGGGATGCGTTCATATTACCATTTATTATGGCAAGTGGGTTTATTGCTGATACAACATCATTGCCGTTTGTCGTCAGCAACCTGGTCAATATTGTGTCGGCAGATTTCTTTGGCATCGGCTTTCTGGAGTACGCAATACACATGATCATACCGAATTTGTTCTCATTGATTGCCAGTATTCTAGTGTTGTATATCTTTTTCAGGAAGGATATACCGGGAAGCTATGACGTCAATGCGTTAAGACACCCCCGTAACGCGATTAAAGATGAAAAGATGTTTCGGTTGTCATGGCTCGCTCTTGGCATATTGCTTGTCGGCTATTTTACAAGTGAATTTTTCGGGATTCCGGTTTCAATTGTTGCCGGAACGATTGCAATTATTTTTCTGCTGCTTGGCCGTCAAAGTAAAGCAGTGGAAACCGGAAAAGTCATCAAGGGTGCACCATGGGATATCGTCTTTTTCTCACTTGGCATGTATGTTGTCGTTTACGGGCTGCGTAATGCCGGGCTGACTGATTTGCTTGCAGGTGTTCTTAATGCAGCAGCCAGCCAGGGGTTATTAGTCGCAACCATGTCGATGGGCTTCATTGCCGCTATTTTATCGTCCATTATGAATAACATGCCGACTGTGATGATTGACGCGCTGGCGATTGCGGATACGAATGCCACTGGTGCCTTAAAAGAAGGCTTAATTTATGCCAACGTGATCGGCAGTGATCTGGGACCGAAAATTACGCCGATTGGCTCATTGGCGACATTGCTGTGGCTGCACGTGTTGAAAACAAAAGGTGTCCATATTTCGTGGGGCTATTATTTTAAAGTAGGTATCGTCCTGACCGTCCCGACATTGTTTATCACATTGTTGGGATTGTATTTGACGCTGTTAGTGTTATCATAAAATGAATGTTAAAAGGAGGCAAAACATGTCCGACAAGCCCATTCTTTACTTTCTCTGTACAGGGAATTCATGCCGCAGCCAAATGGCAGAAGGGTTCGGGAAAAAATATCTCGGCGACAAATGGGATGTGCGAAGTGCCGGGATTGAGGTACACGGCTTGAACCCGCTGGCTGTTAAAGCCATGCAGGAGGTTGATGTTGATATTTCGCATCAGGCATCAAGCACCATTGATCCGGAACTTCTCAATCATGCGGATCTGGTTGTAACGTTATGCGGTGATGCGCGGGATAATTGCCCGATGACACCACCACAAGTAAGGAAAGCGCATTGGGGTTTTGATGATCCCGCAAAAGCAGAAGGAACGGAAACTGAACGATGGGAAGTGTTTCAGCGTGTCCGTGATGAAATTGAAGAGCGTATCATCCGTTTCCAGAGAGAAGGCTGAATAAGACCGGGGTGTCATGACATCCCGGTCTTGCTCATAAGTTCAGAAAGTATCATTTTCAGGATCCCATGTCAATATTGAAATCGGGCTAACGCTGAATTCCTCGCGTCCAAGTCTTGCCTCTGAACGTTGGAAAACGAGGCCGGGCCTGAACTACTGTTGCTTATCTTTTTTGTCATTCGGTATATATTTCGTGAAGTATACAGCAAAGATTAAACAAATAAACGCGATACCCCATGCAGCAATCCCGCTCCAATAAAGGTCCACACCCAGGCCGATGATCAGCACAAGGCCACTTATTCCGATAAAAATACCAGTTAAATAACGTTTCATTGTTCCACACCTCGGATATGGGTAGATGGTCTTATTCAACCATTATAGTATATTTTTCAGTTATATGCTGGTGAAATATTTTAGTGTCCTGCAACATCTCTTTTGGTGAAAAATAGCCATGATACGGCAAGGAACATCACATAATAAACAGCTAATACCGTGATGGAAAACCCTAGACTCATGCCTTCAAACATCGGCGATCCATTGATATATTGATCCATATTTGTATTGGCAAACAGGATGTATTTTGCCCAGTCATAATCAGAGAAAAAGCTGACAATTGCATTACCGGACAGCATCAGGAAAATGGCAACCCCGATAGCCAGCGAACTTTGCCGGAAAATCGCCGAAATCATGAAAGCAAAAGTTGCCATCATAACCAGTGTCACAAGCTGCAGGCCATACCCCTCAATGATTTGTCTGATAATGGAAACATATGCATAGCCTTCACTTTGATTGAGAACGATATGTGGATCCATTCCGTTGACACCGAAAAATAACGCGCCAACAATCCATGAAAAAATCAATACAAATAAGAGGGTGAACAGTGCAAACAATAATACGGATGCATATTTGGACGCCAGAATTATTGTGCGTGTAATCGGTCGGATCAGTAACAGCTTTATCGTTCCCCATTTAAATTCATTGGCGATAATCCCGGCTGCAACGATGATCGTAAAAAGACTGACCAGTGAAAGCAGAAATTTGTTTTCCATGACAAACTGCCAGGCATCATAGCTGCGCGGCTGAATGTCGTTTTCGAGATAGAAGTTATTTTTTTCAATCTGAGACGAATTAAAGCTTTGCATCATGTCGTCTTGTTCCATTTCCTTCTTCATTTCCGCATTTTCATCCTGAAGTGTCTGCCGCCAGTTGTCATCCTGGTAATTTTCCATTTGATCCATAGCAAAGTTAGTAAGAAAAGCCAGCCCCACTACAAGAACGGCTATGATAATGTACATGATCCATGTAGATTTACGAATGTATAACTTAATCTGTTCATTGATCAATAGCTGAAAAAAATTACCCAATCGTATTCTCCCCAATCAAGTCAAAGAATTTATCTTCCAGTGATGATGTCGTTATCTTCACCTGGTATACCTGTACATCATGGCCGACGAATGATTGGATAATCTTTGGTATCGTCTCCCGCTCAGCCTGAAATGTCAGTGTATCATCGGATGAGGCTGCGCTAATATCATGTTCGTTTTTTAAAGTTTCAATTGCCTTATCCGTTGGTGTTACTTCCATTTGTATCTCAGCTGCTGCTGTCTGTTCGGTTGCTGCATTAACATCCTGTATGGCGACCATTTCACCATTTTTAATCAGCCCGATCCGGTCACACATTTGCTCGATTTCAGATAATAAGTGACTGGAAATGATCACAGCGACATTTTCCTCTTCAGCCAATCTTCGGATGTATTGACGGATTTCGCGGATGCCTGCTGGGTCCAATCCATTGGTAGGTTCATCCAGGATGAGTACAGATGGTTTGTGCAGGAGAGCCTGGGCAATTCCCAATCGCTGCCGCATTCCTAATGAATACTTTCCGACTTTTTCTTTTATTGGTTTCTCCATTCCTAACAGTTTAACGACTTCCTGAATACGCTCTTTTGTCACGCCCTGCATCATGCGGGCATAGTGCATTAAATTTTGCCATCCGCTCATAAATGGATACATTTCAGGATTTTCCACAATCGCGCCGACTTCGCGCACCGCGTTCTTAAAGTCTGATTTGATGCTGCTGCCCAGTATCCGCACATCTCCATCTGACAGTCCCATCAATCCGACCATCATACGTATCGTTGTTGTTTTACCGGCACCATTGGGACCGATAAACCCGAACACCTCTCCCTTGTGGATTTCGAATGATAATCCTTTAATAATTTCTTTGCTGCCAATTGTCTTTTTGACATCGATTAATTCCATGGCTGTTTCGGTCATGTAAGATTCCCCCAATTTATGTAACTGTTTTGTAATACGAAAAAATCATGGAAAAGTTTCATCGGTATTTAAAAACAAACATTCATGTATACTATTAAACTTTATCTTATGCAGGTCGGATTGGGGAAACCATTTGTTTTAACGCTTTCCCCAATTCAGTCTTGGATTAATTTCTTAAAACATGATTCTTACTTATACCGTTAAGCCCGAATCCACTTCCAAATCTCACCCGGTGTAGCACTTCCCGTACAACGACTAAAATAATAAGTGCAATTATGATCTCCACCCACGGCCACTCTTCAAGCAAAGACAAACACAGCATCATTAACATACCCTGAAAGATACCTGCAGTAGAAATATCCGTCATAATTGCGCAGACGCCGACAAATACTGCCGCGAACAGTTAAGTATGGTAATAAGCAGCAACAATGCGAGTTCAGGGACAAGTACATAGTCCATAAACGGAAAATCAATTAGTCGCAATTTTGGAGAAAATCGTTTGGTTGTGTCAAAATAAGTTTAACAGTTTAACTGTAGTACTTTTGTGTTTAGTCATACTGGAAAGGGGAATCATATAATGGTACAAACGAAGAAAAGAGGTGCTGTTGCCATGAAACCGGAAAGGGTAAGGTTTAAAAAGAAATCACAAGTCACGGTTCCGCATGAAATCGTTGAAGCGTTGAACCTGAAAGAGGGCGATGATCTGCAATGTCGGTTAGAGGATGGAAAAATTGTCTTTGTTCCGATGGTGTCCGTGCCGAAAGACCAGGCGTGGTTTTGGTCAGAAGAATGGCAGAAAGAAGAAAGGGAAGCTGAACAGCAGATTAAGGAAGGCCGTTTATCCGAACCAATGAATCTTGACGACACACTAGCCGACTTGGATAAGCTGTCAAAGGAGAAATGACATGAACTTTCGGAGGACACCGCGTTTTGACGACAATTTTGCGGCATTGGATTCACGGTCACAGAAGGCAATCAAGAAGGCACTTTCATTTATGGTGCATGATATGCGTCACCCGTCCCTCCGTACGAAAAAAATGGAGGGACGGGATTACATATTTGAAGCAAGCGCAAACATGGATATACGAATCACTTTTCATTTTGAGAAGCCGGATACCATTGTTTTAAGAAATTGTGGACATCACGACAAACATTGAAAAATCCTTAATGAAAATGATACTGCTCGGTTTAGGCAGCTTTCTGTGCCGTGAACGATAACCTATCTTTTTAACTCGGGATTCTCACGTTTTGCTTCTCTGACGTTTGGTCCGCGGTATCCGCCGGCAATGTCCGCCTGCTTAAAATCCTTGGTAAAATGGACTTCCTGTGCATCTGTCAGTTGTTGGTTCTTGGTCGGCTGATATTGTGCTTTTCGCATAAACGGATATCCTTTCTGTTATAGAGTCTATTAGGCCTTTCCCTGTTTGGATCGTGTTAAACATAGGATTCCGGATTGTTTTGCGCCTCTTTCATAACTATAATCGTACTGAACTCTAAAAAAAGGGCATTAAAAAAATTTTTTTTCGGCGCCCCCCTTTTTGGACTTTCGTTTCGATTATAGAATAGAAGGTGCGGATTCCGATTATTCAAAAAATCAGATATAATAAAGTCAGTAGTTCATACGAAGGGGGAAGCGTGTATGCGGGAAGTTGTCATCGTGGATGGCTGTCGGACAGCGGTCGGACGGAGAAAAGGAATTTTTAAGGATTACCGGTCAGATGAATTGGCGGCCGTTGTGCTGGAGGACTTGGTGAACCGTTCAAAAATTGATAAAGGAGCGATTGAAGATGTGATTTTGGGCTGTGTGACCCAAGTGAATGAACAAGGCGGGAATATTGCCCGGACCGCAGCATTGATTGCCGGGTTTCCAACGCATGTGCCTGGTGTGACGATTGACCGGCAATGCGGCTCGAGCCAGCAGGCCGTTCATTTCGGTGCACAGGCGATTCTCTCCGGCGATATGGATATCGTCATTGCAGGCGGTGTGGAAAACATGACCCGGGCGCCAATGTTTTCGAATATGCAGGGCGTGAAGCCGAGTGAAAAACTGACGGCTAAGTATGAAATCGTCAATCAGGGGATATCCGCGGAGAAAATTGCGGAAAAATGGGGCTTCACACGTGAGGAATTGGATGTGTTTTCATATGAAAGTCACCAGCGCGCATTGGCGGCCATTGAAAAGGGACATTTTGAACAGGAAATTGTACCAGTTGAGACCCGGGAAGAAAATGGGGATTTAAAGATAGTTGAAACAGATGAAGGGCCGCGCGCTGATACGACGATGGAGGCACTGGCAAATTTGAATCCGGTATTTCAGGAGGATGGCAACATTACAGCCGGCAACGCAAGCCAGATGAGTGACGGGGCGAGTGCTGTGCTGTTGATGTCCCGGGAAAAAGCTGAAGCGTTAGGGTTGCAGCCGAAAGCGAGAATCATAGCCCGGACAGTGGTCGGTTCAGATCCGACATTGATGCTGACAGGGCCAATCGAGGCGACAAAACGAGTGCTGGCTAAAGCTGGCCTCGGGATTGAGCAAATCGACCGCTATGAAGTGAATGAAGCATTTGCACCGGTGCCGCTCGCCTGGCTGAACGAAACAAATGCCGATCCGGAAAAACTGAATGTTAACGGCGGCGCCATTGCCCTCGGTCATCCATTGGGCGCAACCGGCACAAAACTGTTAGTCTCGCTAGTCAATGAACTGGAACGATCAGAAAGCCGGTATGGTTTGCTGGCGATATGTGAAGGAATGGGCATGGCTAACGCCACAGTGATTGAACGACTTTAAAATGGTTGGAACGGCGTATTGAAAACAACCTATCAACAGAAGTG
>NZ_DATGTI010000079.1:0-4206 GCF_035301925.1 Lentibacillus sp.
CCATTGTGAAAGTGCCGTAAAAGGAGCGCTTGAAGGGTTGGAAGGCGTGCAAGGTGTTGAGGTGAATCTTGGCACAGGCAAAGTTGATGTTACTTATGATGATACAAAGGTAACCATTCAAGACATGCGTGACGCAGTGGAAGATCAGGGCTACGATGTTGTAGCGTAAATATAGCGTAGAAAAAACCGGTTTCCATGATTGGGAGCCGGTTTTTTTATGTGATTAACCTTGCATGAATAAATTATATGACTGATTGGGAAGCTACAAAGAGTCATTTGGCATTGATGGGAAGTCAGATCGCGCGACAGCGGCATCAAATCACGCGACAGCACGTTTTTGAAAGGAGAAGCAATAGTGGATTCAAAAGATCAAGGATCAGAAAAAGATACGAAACTCGAATCACAAATTTCCGAACATCAGCAGCACTTAAAACTCAACTCGTCTGAATTAAGTGACTTATGGGCTAATTATCTTGGCGATTCTATGTTTTCCTATATTTTTGAGCATTTTTTAGAGTTGGTTAAAGATGACGAAGTAAAAGACCTTCTATTATATAATCAAAAATTGTCAAAGCAGCATCTCAACACGATTTCAGAGCTGTTTATTCAGGAAGGCATTCCCGTTCCTGCTGCTTTTGGATCCTCGGATGTCTATAAAGGAACACCGCGTTTATTTGACGATACCTTCATGTTATTTTATGTCCAGCAAATGGCTATTGGTGCGTTCGGCCAATATACACGGGCCTTATCGAGCAGTATACGACAGGATGTCATGGATTTTTACCGGCAGGGTGTTCAGGAATTAAATGAAATTTATGAACGATCAACACATCTTCTGCTTAAGAAAGGAACCATTATGAAACTGCCAAATATTCCGTATCCAAGCCATGTGGAATTCATTGACAAAAAATCGTTTAACAATTTTCTGGCAGGAAAAAATCGTCCGATAGCCGGATTGGAAATAAAATATCTACACTTAAATATTTCAACTAATATTTTGGGAAAATCCCTAATGATGGGGTTTGCGCAAACAGCATCTTCCCAAAAGCTACGGAATTATTTTAAGAACGGGTGGCAGCTGGCAGACAAACAAATTAAACAGTTTGGGAATATTTTGGCAAGTGAAAACATCCCATCCCCAATACTGATGGATCCCCATGTAACAAATTCAAAAGTCCCAGCGTTCAGTGATAAGCTCATGGCCTACCACGTTATTTTGGCCAATCAATTAGGTATGGAAAACTTAGGAATATCCATGTCGAGAACGCTTAGACATGACATTCACGCTAAATATGCAAAATTCATCGGTGAAATCGGATTATATGCCAATAAGGGACAGGAAATGATGATACAACATGGCTGGTTTGAAGAACCTCCGCTAGCTACTGATCGAAAAAAAGCTGTAAAAAATCCGCTTCAGTAAATTTGTCCCCCTTTAATCAGGGGTGTATATTTTTCAACGAACTTTTGGAGAAGTGTATTTTCTGCTAGTCATAATGATTAATGGCGTACCAATAATAGTAGGCAGGAACCAGTACCAGAGCTCAGGAAGTGCATTCAGCACCGGAATTCCGCTAATATTTGTGATTATAACGGCAGTGACAATGCCAATATAGGAACCTGCCATCCCGCTTAAATGAAAACTCAGCCAATTGCTCCATCGCATTTTGACGGCAAGATAACCTGTAAAAGCAAGACCATACGAAAAAAGAGCAATGTAAAAAAGATGTGCACTTTCTTCCCAGTGCAAAACGGCCATCGCAATGGATGTAACCAATACAACCACATATGAGCCATGATAAATGTCACCTGAAATGGTATGCCTGCCGCGTTTTTTTCTGGCAGTCATAGCAGACAGTCCACTTATTAAGCATATACTGCCGGTGATAATGTGCACAATCAAAAAAAGATTGAACAAATCACATTCCCCCATAAAGTATCGTTACCTTTACTATACTATATCTGAATTTTAAATAAAATCAATCATATCATGATATTCAATCGAGATGGTGGGACAGTGATCCCCCCATGTCCCTCTTTGGAATGCAGGTCTAAGAGTGTATTTATTTCAGTCACTTGAACAATCTATATTCAAGTGATTAATTTTCATGACAGGTGATTTTGAATGCACATATTTATTATCTTTTTGGTCATTTTAGCTGCATGGCGCTGGGCGGACTGGTCACGTTTTCAACAATTCCATGCAACCATGCTCTATATTATAGCCATGAATTTATTATACTTCTTTTTTACGTTTGATTATCCTCTGTGGACGTTTGAATCGAACATAGGTATACCTGAACGCGTTTTGAACCTTTTGCATGCGTTTATTGTTCTGCCATTGACCATAATTATGTTCCTATCACGCTTTCCGGATGCAATCATTCATAAACTATTGTATATAGCAAAATGGGTTTTATTATACATTGTATTTGAATGGGGCGGGTATCACCTGGGTGCAATCGAATATCATAATGGTTGGTCAGTTACATGGTCTTGCCTGTTTGTACTGGTCATGTTTCCGATGCTGAGACTCCATTACACCCGGCCGCTGATAGCCTATGGTTTGTCAATTATCATTATTGCTGTCTTACTTACCTTATTTAATGTGCCCTGGGTTCATTAAAGTCATCGATTGTCGGACTGTTAACATGGTCATAGGAGCTGTTAACATGGGAATAATTTTACTATGGATTTTTCTCATTTTAGGGTTAATACTTTTGAATATTGCCTTTAAAAAACAACCGCTTAAAAATTGGCTGTTATGTTTTTTGATCGCAGCATATTTTGTCACAATTTTAGGTGATCTGGTTGTTAAGTATGAATTGCTTTCCTATCCGGTGCAGTTGTTTCCCCTATTTCAGTCAAGTGTTCTTTATGAGTATTTGCTGCTGCCGGTCATGTGCGTTTACTACTACCAGAGGACTTATCGTAGAGGTGTATTCAATTGGTTTTGGATGGCACTCGTTTACAGCAGTTTCCTGACTGCATTTGAAGTATTACTGGAAAGGAACACTGACCTTGTTCATTATATTACCTGGAATTGGTTTTATTCACTGGTAAGCCAGTTTTTACTTTTGTTGTTTATCCGGTGGCTGATGTGGCTGATTAACGATGTGGCGGGAAAAAGGGAAAGCACCAATGGTTCCTCCTGAAAGTTCTAATTGGCCGGATTATCGGGACATGATAGGTTAAACAGAAGCTATCAATAAGGGGGTACAGAACGTTTATTGTCTGTATTCTTTATCTATAGAGGCTCAAATAATTTTCATTTGTATCAAGGGTTAAGCAGTCAACAAATGGTCGACGCTAGTGACAAGTAAATAAACCCAAGAGGTGATTTTTTGAGGAAATCAATATATTTGCGTCTCCTTGGTGCCATTTTTGCGGCGGGAGTTGTACTGGGCCTGGTTTTGTACATACTAACAGGTGAAGGTGGGACGACCGATGAAAATACTGAGAAGGAAGATTTGTACAAGCAAGAGACCGTACAAGTACTGAACGAGACTGTCGAAGTCCTATCAGTAGATGATAGGATGATCAATACAACCAATTTGCTTGACAGGTTATAAAAGACAATACCAGGATCATCCAGCTCATTTATTTTCTTCAGTATGTTTTATTTGACGACAATCCCGGCTCCAGGAAGGATTGAAATAGAGAATTCGCTGATAAATCTTTAATACATACATAGCGTGCTTAATCCAGGGTCACACTAAAAAAGACTTTTAAGCAACGGAGGCGATATAGATGGCACAGAATTTACATCAGCAATTGCAACAGGCAAGTCAGCAAATACAGGAAGCTCAGGAATCTGCACGTTCGGCACAGGGCTCGGACGAACGTCTTCTGGATCAGGCAGAACAGCAGCTGCAGCAAGCCGAACAGCAACTGCAGAAGGCCCAACAGGCTGGCACCGAGGCAACAGAGAATCCGCAGTTTCAGCAAGCTTATGAACAGCTGCATGACACGCGCCAGCAAATACAGGAAGCGCAGCAAAATAATCACGACGTTTTATAAAATGTGAAGAGGCTGGGACAAAAGCATTTTTATTAAAGAAAACTCCGAACTTAAATTGGTGCCTATGTCCCGCTCCGGAAATATACTTCGTGCTCGTCGTGTTGCATGAGGTGTCGGAGAAGCAGCATTCCTCGCAACTCGCAGTTTACTCGGTGGATGTTCAGCTCGTCGCTTTCCGCGGGCGGC
>NZ_DATGTI010000080.1:0-9845 GCF_035301925.1 Lentibacillus sp.
CTGACATACGGTAAAAAGAAACTGATGATCACGCCGGAAAATAAGGCATTGATCAAGGTACCGATGCCGATTGCCCCACCGAATATAAACGCCAGAATGACAAGCACGGTACTGATGGCCGCCCGTGAATAGGAAACATTCCAGCCGGTCAGGTTTGATACGACCATCATAGAACGGTCCATCGGGTTTGGGGCAATTTTTGACTGCAGATAAAATGCTACTCCAAGCGCCATCAAAATCGTACCCAACAACATCGCCGCCCATTCACCATACCAGGTGACAGGTGTCACAATGTCGCCAAGCAAAAACAGCCACGTATCAATACCGATCCCGGTTACGAATGATGTAATCAAGGCAAAGAATTCCGGTCTTTTTTTCTCTGCCAGCGCGTTGCCCAAAACCATCGTCAAACCAACGACGATTTCAAAACTGCCCACCGTCAGCCCAAACGTCCGGTGCAGCCCGACCAGAAGCGCATCAAACGGAGAAGCGCCCATTGTTGACTGGATTGTCAATGAAATGCCAAGTGTCAGAATGATAAGACCAATAAGATAAAATTGCACGCCTGCACGAATCAGCCGCATGATACCACTTCCTTTCTATTTCAGTCATGATTATGTAGTCGCCAGTTAACTTTTCCCCTCTGTTTCCAGCAAAAGCTCTTTTAGTCGTTCAAAAGTTTTATTGCCATTACTTCAGTCTAACAAAAGCTGTCAAAAGAAGAAACAAAATGGCTTTCTTTAAAAACTAAAAAGCCTCCCCTCTTGCCTACACGCATCCTCCTTTCGATCAATACACTGCTAAAAGGCCTGAAGGGAGGATTTATATGATCAGATCGCAAGTTTTTTATATCATTGGATTAGGGCTTCTGATTGCAATACCTTTAATTTTAGCGCTTTTATTGAATAATTCATCCGATCAATCCAACGGCAATCAAAACGGGCAGAACGGTGACAACGGACAGGATATTTACTGGGGTGTCGACTCTGCCAGCTATACTGACGAAAACATGTACCAATGCGTTAATGATAGGTGTTTCAACTGGATTGGATAAAGATGAAGTGAATCTTCTGCATGACAATGATGTACGGATTCTGGTCATTTACAATCATTTGAGTGATGCAACTGGCTACGACCGTGGTGTCGAACATGCTGAGCAAGCCATTAATGATGCAAAGGATTTGGATATTCCTGATGGCGTTGCCATATTTGGGGACATCGAACCAAGCTTCCCGGTTGATGCTGCCTTTATGGAAGGGTGGTATGATACCTTTTCCGAATCCGCTTATGAGCCTGCACTGTATGGAATTTTTGATGACGGAAGCGACCTCCTTGAAGCATATAATGCGATGGATCAGGAACCACAGGAAAATACCGTTGTGTGGACAGCATTCCCGCAAAATGATATCACCACAAAAGATAATGCACCCGATTATAATCCCCAAGGACCGGAAAATGCGCTTGTTTATGGATGGCAATATGCAATTGAATCTGACCAGTGCAACATTGATACTAACCTTTTTCAGGATGAGATGATTGATTATTTATGGAATCCATAAGGAAGCAACTTGGCGTGAAGCCAAGTTGCTTTTTTGGTAGCTTTGCTGAGGGGCTCAAATTGTGAACTTTAGCATTTTAATTGTGAACTTTATCAGATTTGCTGTGAACTTTAGCACTTTTAGTGTGAACTTTAGCGAATTCATCGTACATTTTAGCATTTAACAGTTTATCAACGTCAATTTTATATCTTCTCCCACTTGTCTTTCCAAATTGCTGAAAACGTTCTTGCTGAATGAGCCGCTTAGCTGTATGAATGGATTTCACTCGCAAAAAATCCCTCGCCTGTCGATTATTAATATATTCCCCGACTAGCAAAGCGTAGTCCGCCAGTGTTGGCCTGTGCGCTGTTTTTGAAGTGCAGCCGCATGATAGACAGTTCCATTTTCCGCTTTTCCAATGCATGGGAACAGCAACACACGCCGGACAAATAACACCTTTGATTAAATCAGTATATCCAATATTAAATTGATCCATCCCATCACCTTCTTCGGGTTCATGCTCTTCAAGTAACTGCCAGGAGAGATCCGTAAGCCGCGTTTCAGAAAGGCTTGGGGATTGATATTTATTCATGAAAAAGTTTATTTTGGAAATGATCTTATCGCGGTGCATCACAATATCTGAAATGACTTTATCGTTGGTGATGTTGCGGAGATAGGTATCGTCACGGCTGTAGACAACAATCTTTTCAATGGGTACTGGAGGAAAATCATGTTTGCGGAGCCAATTCAGAAGTCTTCTATACTGCATGTTTATCTGTTCAATAGGATTTCCGAATACTTGTACACTGCCATCTATTGTTCGGTAAACCTGCCCCAAATCGTCAAAATTCACGTTGTCATAAATATTTTTCACTTCGATAATCAAATGAAACCAGCGTGATAAGATAAGAAAATCCAGCTGAAAATAACCATTTTGGTTAGGAAGTCTGACATAATGAAGGATGAAAAAATCGTCTGCCGGGAGAAACTGCAGGTGATATTTCATAGATTTTTCGCCTTTGTAACCGGAAAGAAGATTTGCGGCCCGGTTGCTGAATGTTTCCTTAGAGGGGTGGGTGGCGGGAGTGCGACTGTCCAGAGCCTGTGCACATAGAATATGCTCGGGGATTGCAAGGGGTTTAATAAACAATGGAGCATAACCTTTCTTATTAAATTTTAATAAGTTTTCCTATACCATTATTCGACAAAATCATTAAAAACCCTTCATATTTTCCGGATGTTTCCAGTTGAATTTATGAACTTTAGCATTTGAGCTGTGAACTTTAGCGAATCCGATGTGAACTTCATCACATCATTTGTGAACTTTAGCGAATCCGATGTGAACTTCAGCAATCATCATCCACTCAATCCCAATAATCCGGATCCATCATCCGTATTTCTTCCACCATGTCCTCGAGGTCTGCCGGAGTGATCAAATAAATCGGGTAATCACCTGCAGCTTGCTTTGCTTCGTCATAAAAATAACGATTGCTGCCGGGAAATTCCTCATCAAGCAGAAAAAGACAACCGTCACTTTTATCAATCAGCCATTTGTTGCTTGCCTGGTATTGATAAGGTCCGTTGTAGCCGCCTTTGTAGAGTGGTCTGAAAAAGTCAGCAGCAGCCGTCATTTCCTGATAAACTTGCTGGATCGGCTCCGGCCAGCGCTCTTCCTGGTTCTCAAACGGCGGAATGACGGCAAGTTTCAGACCGTAGCGGTCACGCAGCTCAAGCACTACTTCGCCAGCCCATAGTTCGACGCCCATTTTGCCGGAAATAAGCACCCATTCGAGTCCTTCCTCAATAAACCCGATCAGCCGCTTTTCAATCGCCGCCTTAATAATCGAAATCCGTTCGTCATCATGTTTGAAAATATTAATCTCCATCGGCTTATAGCCTGTTACTGTCATTACGCTCACGGTGTTTCCCGCCTTCCCTTGCCTACTTTCCGAACATCTGCAGCCGGCAAACGCTTATTTTCCCGGGCGGTTCTTTCCAAAAATCGGCCCCTCATAAACATACGTATGGTATTCACCGGATTCTCCCATCGGACAAACATCATGGTAGGTCATGATATCACTGATGAATGATTCATCAAGTGTGCGGCCTGTCCAGCTTTGCGGCAATTTCTCCGGATCGGTTTTGATCACCTCAGCACGAAATCCAAGTGATACAAATTCCTGCAGCAATACTGATACTTCCGCCCTATCCGACCATAGCGGATAGACGGCCTGAACGCCGGCACCTTCGGCCATTTTCTCACCCCACTCACGATGTCCTTCCAGATAAATATCACCAAAAGCAATCCCATCAATACCATAACAACGTATCATTTCTTTTATGTAAAAAACAAAATCATCAGCATACGTGTGAAAATTTGTTTCGATAAAATGAACTGGGATTCCAAGCCGCTCCGCCTGATGCTCAACACGTGATCGCTTTTCGTCGTGTGCCACTGTTGTCTGCTCATTTTTCCAAACCGTTGTGAGCAGGCATTTCACATCGAAACCTTCACGTTCCAAATAATAAAGCGCTAGACAACTGTCCTTCCCTCCACTAAAAGACAATGCAAGTTGTTTCCGCATTAAGTGCCGCTCCCCCCTGTAAATTCTGTGTATCATACACCTTCATCGTAACACCGTCCGGCTTAAAGCGGCAGTCACAATTCATAAAACCAGCGTGTATTATCATATAACCGGTCATAAACTTCAACGGTTGGGATTCGTTTTAACTCGGCCATTTCGCGGATTGACCGATGGATCATATTAGGGTGAGTCATTCTTCCTGCAAAAACCCCCTCAAACGGCCATGGCCCATCTGTCTCCACCATCATTTTCCCCAGAGGATATTTACCGGCCAAATTCCGGGATTTCTCCTTATACAAAATATCCGGCGTTACCGACACAAAATAGCCATTTCTCAGCATACGCTCAGCCGTTCGCCAATCGCCTTTAAACCAATGAAAATGAGCCTTGGCAGCCGAATGCTTTTCCAGCAAGTCACATGCCATTGGTGCATCATCATAAATGGCATGCAGGGCTATCGGTTTATCCAGCTCGACCGCCTTTTGAATAAAAGCGTCCAAAACGTCCATATACGCACCCCGTGATGCCACTTTACCTTCACGGCGCAAATAATAGGGCAGTCCAATCTCCCCGATAGCAACAATCTCATGCTGATGGTGATCAATAAGTGTCAGCAGATCCGCTAAGTCTTCATCGGAAGGCAGCGGCTGTTCCGGGTGGAAACCAATCGACAGTTTAACCCTGCTGTCATGACGAGCCAGCTGCATATTCTTCTGTGCGGAAGCCAAATGATTTGAGACAGTGATGAGTGCATCAACACCGCTCTCTTTCATGTCATTAAGTATCAGGGAGCGTTCAGCTGGCTTATACATATCCAGATGAATATGTGCATCAATTAACCGGTTAGACATCGTCAAAAGCCACCTTGAAAAAATTTTTTTCCGGAAATGTTGGTTGTCAATTCTAATACTATCAATGTCCACGCCACCATTGCCAGTTGTTCGTTCCGACATCCGACCTATCAGCACGCTTCTTGCATTGATATTGATTTTTTCAAATATCATAGTAGTATTCATTGTAAAAGGGGATAATGCTTGGATTCAGCTTCAACTACCAGTATTATAGCATGCGATAAATGAATCCATATTAGGGGAAATGATCAATCATACTTGGAAGCGAACCAGGTTATTGTATAATGCCGGACAGCACCGCGTCCTACCTTCTTCTGGTAAGACGCAGCCATCAGCAATCATCATGTCATAAAAGCAAAATCAGGAGGAAAATCATATATGACGATACCAGTTAAGCACATAAAACTGAGAAGACTGAAAATGACGCTGAACAACCCCTTCAGCACCAGTTTTGGAACCATGCAAGACAAGACATTTTTTATTATTGAGGCAATTGATGACGATGGTAACCGTGGATTTGGTGAATCAGTTGCCTTCCCAATTCCATGGTACACGGAGGAAACAGTCGAAACAAATTATCATATCATGACAGATTTTTTAATGAAGCTGCTGCGGGAAAACGACATCCACCACCCGGAGGAAGTACGCAACATATTCCAGCCAATCAAGCGTAATTATATGGCCAAAGCCGCGTTGGAAGGAGCCATCTGGGACCTTTACGCCAAACGGAAAAACATGACCCTTTCCGAAGCGCTCGGCGGCACCAGGAAACAGATTGATGTCGGCATCAGCATCGGCATCCAGCCTACCGTGGGTGACCTGCTGCAAAAAATCAACCATTCCATCAGTGAAGGTTACAAGCGGATAAAAATCAAAATCAAGCCAGGCTTGGATTATGACATACTTCGCAAAGTCCGGCACCATTTTCCCGATACACCGATTATGGCAGATGCCAATTCAGCCTATACATTGCAGGACATTGACCAGCTAAAAAAATTGGATGAGCTTGATCTGATGATGATTGAGCAACCGCTGGCACACGATGACATCGTTGACCATGCCAAATTGCAGGCTGCCATTCGAACGCCAATCTGTCTTGATGAGAGCATCCAGTCGGCAGAAGATGCGCGTAAAGCAATTGAACTGAAAAGCTGCCAAATCATTAATGTAAAAATCGGCCGTGTCGGCGGTCTCACTGAAGCGAAACTGATTCACGATCTATGCCGGGAAAATAACGTGGACATCTGGTGCGGCGGCATGCTCGAAGCAGGTGTCGGACGAGCACATAATATCGCCTTGACCACTTTACCGCAGTTCACAATGCCTGGAGATACGGCGGGATCAGCGCTCTATTGGAAAAAAGATATCATTAAACCTGAAGTGACTGTTGACGATGGTGTGATTAAAGTGCCGGATAAACCAGGCATCGGCTATGAAATTAATGATGAGGCGCTGGAAGCTTTTACAATACATGAAGCGGTTTTTGACATATAAACAGTAAAAACCCCTGCATCCACTTTAGATGGCAGGGATTTTTTGCAGTGTTATCCCGCATATAAGGAACAGTAACCTACCAAAAAACGGTGGCTAACTGTTCCTAAATGTCCGATTCGGTTCGGGCCTACGCGTTGCAGGTCACAAAGGTGTCATCCGAGAACTTAACCTATGTTCCGCTTCTTCAGTGGGGAAAAGCGCCCCGCAGACATAAAGTGTCACTTTATTTCGTGAATTGCTCTGTCAGATTCGTCACAATTTGTTTTTTACGGGAAACAACACCTTTCAGCAATGCACGGTTGCGATCATCCAATTCAACATCGAATGCTTTTTCAACATGACCTTTCGCACCACCCAATGCCAGCACATCTGAATCGTTTTCCAAAATGTCGGTCGCAACGAACAGGAACAATTCCAGTCCTTTATCACTAATGATTTGTTCCATTTCTTTTTCAATCGCATCCTGTGATTCATAAATCTGGTTTGTGTCAACAGCATTCACTTGAGCGATCTGCACTTTTGCATCACCCATAGTGAATTCTTTAGCATCCATTGTCACCAGATCAAGTGCTGTTTTATCACTTAAGTCAGCACCGGCCTTCAGCATATCCAGACCATACGTTTCCAAGTCTACGCCGGCAATTTCTGCCAATTCATATGCTGCCTCTTTATCTGCATCAGTACATGTCGGTGATTTTAAAAGCAACGTATCAGAGATGATGGCAGACAGCAGCAATCCGGCATTTTCTTTAGAGAGAATCACGCCGTTCTCTTTGTGCATCCTATTCAAAATCGTCGCCGTGCACCCGACAGGCTCGGCACGGAAATACAGCGGTTCTTTCGTTTCAAAGTTGGACACCTTGTGATGATCGATAACCTCAGTGATGCGCACATCAGCAATATTATCGACACTTTGCTGAAATTCATTGTGGTCGACCAAAATGACATTATCAACACTTTCATCAACTTTTTCAATATATGCCGGCGCTTTCACACCAAAATAATCAAGCACGAATTGCGTCTCTTTATTGACCTCGCCAAGTCGTGCAGGCTCTGCTTCAAAACCCAGCGATTTTTTTAAATCTGCATATACCAGTGCAGAAGAAATCGTATCGGTATCAGGGCTTTTATGGCCAAAAATCAATGTTTTGCTCATGATCATTACTCCTTTAGTCCAATTATCTTATCACATCTATTAGATTATCATAAAAATATGTCGAATGAACACTAATTTGTTGTGTCCAATGTTGCAGTGACATTCCAAATAATATCATATGCATTATAATCATTTAATGCGATATCCAGGTCATGAAACATTCGGTGCAGGCTGCGCACATTTTCGGTTTCCTCTCCGTTTATAATAGCGTCCGCCAATTCCTGAATCCGCTCCAAGTCCTTATTGAGCGCCTCATCCTCCACGTCTGCGATTCTTTCATCCAGTGTGTCCAGAATTGTATTAGCTTTTGCCTTTTGCCGCTCCCAGTCAAGGGAAGAAATGCCTCCGTAGCCGGTGGTTTCATTATAAAAATCATGCATTTCTGAGACAAACTGCCCAATAGCCTGGTTCTCTTTTCCGATGGTTCCCCGTACTTCCTCTACTTTTTCAGCTGTTTCATCAGATATTTCGTCCTTCTCTGTCGCCTGATCATCACTGTCCCCGGCCAAAGACATTGGATCCAAATCAAATGTATTAAAAAAGATCAGTACAGAACCAGCTAATGTTACAACTAGAACAGTTATGAATGTCCAGCCAAACCATCCTATTTTCAAAAACTTACCTTTCGCCAAAAAGACACTCCTAACCTAAAACCTGTTACTGACAATATAACTCACAGGCTATACATTTTTCTGTACATTCATTAAAGTGAAACTCCATTCAGCGGGACGCTTTTCCTCCAATGAAAGAGAAGAAGCAGTCAGTCTTGTTCATTATACCACTGAATGATCGATTGTCTTATTTCGGCATCCTCTGTCTCCTGCACACCAAATCCGCCAACGTAAACAACCTTCACATAGTATTCATCTCCACTTTTGAACCGGACTAAACAATAGTCCTCTTTAGGTGATGGAACAATCTCGACAATTGCTTCTTCCTGATAAGCTTCAAAAATTTTTGCTTTTTCATCCTCGTTCAAATCCCATTCTACTTGTGGCTCCTCAATTCGTTGTTCTTGCTTTGACTTGCGGTTTAACGGCTGCATCTTTTCATTAATACTATGGAGCAGGCGGATATTTTCAGCAAACCCGATGAACAGCATCCCGCAGACAAAACCGCCGGCTGTCCAGGCAAAAAATACAGACCAGCTCACCAAATAATGATTCATCGTCACGGTTATCAGACCGATAATCAGCCCGGCAGCCATCTGCGCAATGCCAATAACAAATAAAATTTTGGCAATGATATTTTCATTCATGAATCTGTCTCCCTTCTTCCTGGTATTTCAATTATATATCACTTTCATTTATACAAATTTTTTCTTATAGTTGATGTAGAGAATAATCACCATTACCCTCATTTTTCAATAGGTCAGAGGCGATAAGTGACACTCGAAAAAATCGGCGAACAAGCCTATTTTAGTTTTAAAATAAACGCCCTGAAATTTATATTTTCTGAGCTTCTTAGAAAGGGTTTTTTGATGAATCAATATATTGTTATCGGAGCAGGAATATTAGGTGCCTCGACTGCATACAAACTTGCAAGAGCCGGAGCGGATGTTGTCGTGATTGACCGGCATGATGCCGGACAGGCAACCGATGCTGCTGCCGGTATTATTTGTCCGTGGCTCTCCCAGCGCAGAAATAAAGCATGGTACAAACTGGCAAAAGGCGGTGCGCGCATTTACCATGATCTAATCCGGGAACTTGCCGACGATGGCGAAACCGCTACTGGCTACGCGCAAACCGGAGCTATCAGTATTCATACCGACGAGCAAAAACTTGCCGCCATGAAGGAACGTGCACTGAAACGTCGTGAAGATGCTCCGGAAATCGGTGACGTGACACTTCTTGATGCCAAACAGACAAAAGACGCATTTCCGCATCTTGCCGATCATTATGCATCTGTCCATGTCAGCGGGGCTGCCCGAGTTAACGGACGTGCGTTACGGAATGCACTGATTCGCGGCGCTGAGAAACACGGGGCGTCCATACTGCATGGCAATGCCCATCTCACGCAAAATGGCTCCCGGATTACTGGTGCTGAAGTAAATGGGCAGGTGATTGAAGCTGACAAGGTGATTGCAGCATGCGGCGCCTGGACCCGCGAATTGCTCAAGCCTTTAAATATTCAGTTTAATGGCACATCACAAAAAGCGCAAATATTGCATTTGCAATCGCCAGGCGTGGATACATCCGACTGGCCTGTTGTCATGCCCCCT
>NZ_DATGTI010000081.1:0-3139 GCF_035301925.1 Lentibacillus sp.
ATTTAAAACAGCGGATTTGTGTGATGAATATTCCAACGAATTAGCTATCTGCAAACAACCGTTGATTTCCTATGGGAGGAAAAAGGCAAAGGTGAAAAAGATATAACCCTGTCATTTGGGGATGTTCAGTGGAAACCTGGGGATTTTGCATATGCTGATGAAGACGGAATTGTTATTTCAGAGAAGAGGCTGATTTAAGCTCAAAACATCGCCTCTATTTTGCTGTTTTATCTTAAATCCATCTGCCCTTAAAACAGGCAGATGGATTTTTTTATATCTATTTTAATCCTCACACTACAGCACAAATAGACTTCCCGCCGTTCAGCACCCGGTCAACCTCCTGAGCAATCAGCATGGCTGTACGGGACTGCGCTTCATCAGTCAAACCGGCAATGTGCGGGGATAACCGGATTGATTCGACCTGTGCAAGCGCTGAGTCTTGCTCAACCGGTTCCTTTTCCAGGACATCAAGGTATGCGCCGGCGATCTTTTCCGACTGAACAGCATCAACCAGATCCTGTTCATGGACAATACCGCCCCTGGCCGAATTGATGACATAAGCATGCCGCTTCATCTTGGATAATTTATCTTTGTTAATCATATGTTTGGTCGACTTGGTCAGCGGAACATGAACCGAGACAAAATCTGATTCACTTAGCAGTTCATCCAGTGTTTCAGCAGGACGGACGCCCGTCTCCGCCAATATATGGTCAAAAGGGGCAACGAACGGATCATAGCCAATGACATTCATGCCAAACGCTTTGGCCCTCCTCGCTACACGATTGGCAATTTCGCCCATCCCGACAAGTCCGAGAGTCCGTTTATTCAACTCATAGCCCGTGAAAAACTTGCGATCCCAATTTCCCTTACGCACATCGGCATCAGCATCCGAGAGCGGACGGGACGCATCCAGCATTGCCGCCATCACATATTCCGCAACAGAAGTGGCATTCGCATTTTTTGCAGAAATGACCGGCATGTTTCGCTCTTTCGCAGCCTCCAGATCAATGTTATCCAGCCCGACACCAAGCCGTCCGATGACTCTGGCTTTTTTTGCGGCATCAAGAAATTCAGAGTCTACACGCGTTTCATTCCGCACGATCAAGGCATCATAGTCCGGCAGCAGTTTCAGCAATTCCTCCCTTTTCCGGCTAAGTTCCATATCGTAATCCACGGTATAGCCAAGCCGTCTGAGCTCTTCGATACCGTCTTCCCACATCAGTTCGGTTACGAGGATTTTCATAGCATTCACTCCTTGTAAGTATGGTCAACTTTGCCTATGTATCTATTTCTGATTTTTCCATAATATAAACAGTATTGCAACGATTTAAGGTGCTCCTTACTAAATATATGCGAGTAGCTGAAGGGGGATGCTCGTGACAAAGTTCAGCTTCTGCAGGGTTAGGACTCATTTCTCGTGAATCCTTTATGTTTTGGTCCTTAAACGGATGTGATAAGATAATAGTTGTGATAATTTACTAATTTTTGTGTAAAGCGAGGTTGGATAAATGCGAGTTGCAGGCATCTCCGGCAGCATTCGGGATGATTCTTACAATAGCATGCTGCTGAAAAACATCAAGGAACATTATGCAAGTCACTTCGATTTGGAAATTGTCAAAATCGATAAGCTGCCCCTGTTCAATCAGGCAGAAGAACTGGACCCGCCCGAGGTCGTCAAAACGTTTAAAAATCAGATTGCCGAATATGACGGTGTCCTCTTTTCAACACCTGAATATAACTGGTCTGTTCCAGGTGTCTTGAAAAACAGCCTGGACTGGCTGTCACGCGGCGAACGTCCGATGATAAGCAAACCGGTCATGGTTGTCGGTGCATCAATCAGCCTGATGGGAACGATCCGTGCACAAATGGACTTGCGCCGCATATTGAGTGCTCCCGGGTTATCAGCACGTGTGCTTCAGCCCGCACAAAGCGAAGTGTTGATAACTCAGGCACATGAGAAGTTTGATGAGAATGGTCAATTGACGGATGAGGTAACGTTAGCTGTTGTAGAAAAAGCTGTGAAAAATTTCAGCGAGATGCTGAAAAAAGGATGAATTAAGCACTCGGGTATTGCTTCAACTTATGCTAGAGCTTTAGATACACGGAGAAGACCGATCTTAATGCGTCCGAAGAAAGCAAAAACATGCGCGACACGTCAATTTGTGGGGGAAAATCGTCAATTTGAACAGAGGCTAGCGCGACTTCTGCGAGAACAGTTCAAACTTGTGCGAGAGGGGAGCAAACTTGTGCGGGATCGTCGTAAACTTATGCGGGAACCCCATCAACTTGAGCGGGAATGGCTTTAGCTTGAGCGGGAAACTCAAAAACTTGTGCAACACCCTCCCAAACTTGTGCAGCGACTGTAACAACTTGTGCGGGAAATTCCGGTGCGCACCCTTAAATTCATCACAACAATAAAGGAACAGGGGCGATACAGCATCCCTGTTCCTTTTCTTGATTATTCTCTTGGTATGCCTTCAAGCCATTTATCAACTTGATCAGGATTGTTTTCTATATAATCCTGCACAACCTTGGCAGGATCCTGATCTTCCGCATGAACTTTCGGCATCATTTCGTTAATCATATCATAGTTTTCATTATATTGCTCGAGCACTTTGTAGGCTCTTGGGGCGTCTTCTTTCAAACCTTTGCGGGCTACCGTATAGATCTGGTCACCTTCTCCGCCATAAATTTCCTTTGGATCCTCAAGCATTTTCAAATCCATCGTACCGAAAATCCAATGTGGTTTCCACAGTGGCACAATAATCGGCTCTTCATTCTCAGCGGCTGACTGCAGTGTTGTAAGCATTGCCGCTTCTGAACTTGATGTCAGCTCCCAATTGTCCAGACCGTACGCCTCAAATGCTTCTTGGGTATTTTGCATAATCCCGGCGCCTGGATCGATTCCGGTAACAGTCCAGTCGACTGATTCACCGAGTTCCTTATTACCTTTCAAATCTTCAATTGAATTGACATCTTCCATGTAACTTGGAACAGCCAAGGCCAATGGCGCCTTATCAAGAACTTGCTTGACTTTAACAATATCTTCGCTGTACTTTTCCCAATACGGAGCATGTGTCGCCGGAAGCCATGCAGATGTATGGAAATCAGTTGACCCATCAGCAACACTGGACCACAT
>NZ_DATGTI010000082.1:0-2791 GCF_035301925.1 Lentibacillus sp.
GCACTCAAATTTATTGCAGACTATTTTAACGTCCCGCTTGCAGATACTTTTGCTATTGGGGATAATCTGAATGATATTTCTATGTTTGAAATAGCAGGCAGAGGAATCGCAATGGAGAATGCTGAGCAGGAAGTAAAGGAACGTGCAGCCTTCATTACCAAAGACCACAATGACAGCGGTGTGGCATATGCATTAAGGAACTATATCTAACGTAAGGGGGGTCTGTCCCTCACCACTTTAACGCATTACCGTGGTGGGGGACAGACCCCTCTATTCAAACCCTGTCCATGGTGTTGCTGTTTCCTTAATAGCTTTTTTCACTTTATTTAAGTTCTCCAATCCGGTTGTTTCGAGCCACTGATACTGAGCGTCTTTTCCTTCTTCTGCAAATGGCTGTACACCGTCTTTCCAGATAGCCCGTCCACACAAGCTGCCGCTGAATTTGGCACCGGCTTCTTTGGCAAAATGGAGTGTTTCAACGAATTGGTCATTTGTTACGCCGCCACTCAAATAAATGAATGGCAGTTGGCTTTTTTCTGAGCATGTACGATAAAAATTTGCTGCTTCTTCCTTGCTGAATACAGGTTCATAATTATCATATTGCTCGTAGCCTTCAATATTGTAGATGGATACTGGCACTTCAACTTTTAACAGGTCAATGCCGTATTCTTCTTTGGAGAATTCGGTCATAAAATACTCGACAATTTCAGGTTTCTTCTTGGCGAATTCAGCACTTTTTGAACCTAAACCCTCCGCACTGTAGGATACAGGCTCCAATATGAACAGCAGGTCGTTTTGTTTGCATTCATCACCGACACGCTTGATGAATGCTTTTTTGATCGTATTATATTTTTCTTCTTCTTTGTGATCATAATATACGAGCAATTTCAGTGCACTTGCGCCTTTTTCGATCAAATCCTGCACAGCATAGTTGTCAACCAAATTCGGCAGACGGCCCTTTTCTGAAGCATCGTACCCGGTTTTTTCATAGGCCATAATTAATCCGATATCATCATTTAATTTGCTTGCAGCGCTCCAGCCGTATTCCGGGTCAAGCAAAAGGGAAGATGACTGGTTCCCAAGCACTTCACTGACACCTTCTTTGAATCGGCTTAACCCATCTTCATAAGAAATGTCATCATTGAATGATTGAATCATTTTGCCTAATGAGCCGCGTTGATCCATGGCTGTAGCTATGACAACGTGATTATCATCAGAAATCAATTCCAAACCGCGTTTTTTTCCTGGTGTTAGTTTCATTTACGAGTCCTCCTGTCCAAATCAAATTCTTTCCACACGGATCTGGTCTTTGCACCAGTCAACCTTATCCGGACTAACCGATCCTGTTTGTGCTTCCATCGCATTGAGAACGCCCATTGTCAGTGCGTATTTTACAAGTTCTTCATCACTCAAACCGCGTGAAAAACCAACTGCAAACCCAGCGATGACCGAGTCACCTGAACCAACCGGATTAACCACATCAACTTTAGGTGTTGATACGCGATATATTTCCTCATTATGTTTTACAAAAGCGCCGGATGATCCTGTTGTCACAACGACCCAAGGAACACCGGAAAACTGTTGCGATTGTAATGCAGAAACAATCTGCGTATCGTCCGTCACTTTTTCCCCGAGTAAATCAGCCAGTTCTTCCTGATTTGGTTTAATTAAATAAGGTTTGTTGTCGCCTTCAAGCGTTTGGTGAAGCAATTCACCTTTCGTATCCAGCAATACCGGTGTATCATGCTGATGAGCGATTTTCACAAGCCGTGCATAAAAATCCTTCTCCAGACCCTTTGGCAAACTGCCGGAAATTGTAACATAATCCACCTTTTGTACGTTCTCTGAAAATTTATTTAAAAATTCATCGGCCTCTTTTTCATTTATTGTTGGGCCGGCTTCTAAAATCTCCGTCTGCTGTCCCTCGTGGATTACGGCGATACAATTACGCGTTTCGCCATCAATGCTGACAAAAAAATCCTCGATACCCTGCTCGGAAATTCTCTTTCGGATAAACTGCCCTAAACTTCCGCCCAAAAAGCCTGAAGCAGCCACTTTTTCATCGAGCTGTTGGATAACTCGTGATACGTTTAATCCCTTACCACCTGCCGTTTTTGAAACATCGGCAACACGATTGACCGTATCAAGGGACAGTTCGTCAAGCTTATAACTGATGTCAACGGAGGGGTTTAGTGTAATGGTTAAGATCATTTTCTCACCTGCTTACTTTCATTCATTACGATATTTTGTCTCTCCGGCTACTGCAACAGCCTTTATCTGAATGTTATTGTCAACTACAACATAATCAGCAATCTTCCCTTCAGCAATGCTGCCGAATTCATCATCATGGTTAAGACTCGCTGCTGGGGACAACGAAGCGCGGTGCCAAATCTCGTATAATGGCTTACCACTCCACTCATGTAAGTTTTTTACGCCATCGATAAGTTTCAGCGTACTCCCGGCCAATGATCCTGTTTCCGTTCTTGCAATGCCATCTTTCATCACAACTGGAAATTCACCCAGATGATATTTGCCATCGGGCATTAAGCCAGCGCGCATACAATCTGTTATCAATGATAATTTGTCGCCTTTCGTGCGGGCAGCAAGTACCGCTACATCCGGATGGACATGATGACCGTCACAGATTAACTCTGCAAACCCACGTACATCTGTCAGTGCTGCTCCCACAACTCCTGGTTCCCGATGATGCAGCCCTGACATTCCATTGAATAAATGGACAAAATTTCGTGCACCAGCGTCTATTGCATGCCTGCTGCGGTCAAAACTCGAG
>NZ_DATGTI010000083.1:0-9457 GCF_035301925.1 Lentibacillus sp.
ATCCCCGACTTGTGCGAGAGCGCCTCGAAGTTGAGCGAGATCGTCCCCGACTTGTGCGAGCGCGCCCGCAAGTTGAGCGAGCGCATCCCCAACCCGTGCGAAGGCCCACCTCAAGTCGTGCGACGAAACGGCTCCTGACTCGAACAGGGCGCTATTGTAAAATCTTACATTAGCGTCTGGAACCACACACCGACCCCAGTTCCGATGTAGTTGCCAATAATATAGCCAAGTGTGCCAACGAGCAGGATCGGAACAATCAGCTTATGCCAGCCTTTTGCGATGGCCATAGCGGCTGCGGTTGTCGGGCCACCGAGGTTGGCGTTGCTGGCAAGCACAATTTCTTCTAAGTTGAATTTAAACAACTTTCCAAACACAAGAGAGAACAGCAGGTTGATGATAACAATGATCAGCGTAAAAACGAGCAGAAGCGGTGCTGTTGTGACAACTAATGTCAGCGACGCTGGCACACCAATCACAACAAAGAATAAGTAAATCAAAAATGTCCCGATCTCCTGCGTTCCACGGATGTTTTCAAAGTAATTCGGAAATGCAATGACTGCCAAAACGGTTAAGGTTGTTAACATCAAATAATGATCACCGATAATGGCGCCCAGAACCTGGAAGAAAATGTTTGCGTCCTCACCGCTCGGAACAACACTGGCAAAAAAATCAGCCAGGTTAAATGATACAGCAACAAGGACAAATGCCGTCGCAATACTTGTGGCAATATCTTTTAAGGATATTTCCTTCCGCTGCCAGAACGAAGCCGCCTGGGTTTCACCTTCCCTCTCGGATGTGGTTGCATCAACTTCTTCTATATGTGGTGTCGAATACTTTTTCCGGAAAAATGACATCGCCGCAATAGCCATTAACACGAAAAAGAACAGCGCCATCATCGCGTTATCAGCAACAACAAGTGCTGAAACGAGCTCGCCCGGCGCCTCGAATTTGGATGCCATAGCTGCAAGATTCACACTGCCGCCCGTGTACGATCCTGCCATCATGGCGCTTAATTTATCCAAGTGAGGAATGACATCTTTAAGCAGCATGAATGACACAATGGTCCCTGCCACTGTACCGGCTGCGCTCAACAGGAAGATTGTCAGCATCCGGCCGCTTTCCTGACAGATCTTTTTAATGTTGGCCTGGAACAGGAGGAGCGGAATGGCCAGAGGCACCACATAATCCCAGACCGCATCATAGACGCTTGACTCAAGTGGAATGACATTGAAGTTGGCCAGCGCCATCGCCCCGATCAGTGCAATAATCGCCCCGGAAATTTTGGACGCCCAGGCATATTTCTGTTCCAGATAAATACTGACGGCTGCCCATCCCGTCAAAAAAGCCCAGAGTGCCCAGGTGTTATCCGGTGATATCAGTGATGTTTCCAATTTGGTTCACCTCGTTATAAAATTATTGATAAAAGTAATCATATATGCAAGCGTAGGTACATTTTAGTGTACATGATTTGTGATAATATAGGAATAGTTCGATAATCGGTGTTAAGAGCGACCGATATGCTCAGCTAGGAGGAATTACATGAGTGTTTTGAAACGTCAATATGATTTAGTTAAAAACACAAGGGAGTTACTGTTCGGGTTTTGTGAAGAGCTGGCTCCGGAAGATTACGTAAAAGAACTTGATGATTTTGGCTGGGGATCCATCCGGAATCTGCATACACATGTTGCGGAATGCTATCAGTCATGGCTTGCGAATTTCGGACTTAAAGAAAATATCAAGGCGGCCGAGCCAGGGGCAGTCAGTGATGTGCAGGACATGCGAAATATTTTTGGCGAAGTGGACAATCTGGTCTATCGATTCCTTAATACATATGAAGGGCAGTTTGATGGGACTATAAAGGGATCTGTTCCCTGGCAGGAAGCGGATGAGGAATTGCCAGTGTTATGGCTTTTTACCCATACGGTCACACATGAGTTTCATCATAAGGGACAAATTGTTTCCATGGCCCGACACCTTGGGTATGTGCCGGATGATACGGATTTGATGATTCCGGAACTTAAATAAGCAGAAGGTAACGCTTATTCTAATTAGCAAATTTTTGGGAGGACATAATGAAAAAAGATATACACGTTGTTGGAGCAGTCATCATAGATAATCATAAGATTTTATGTGCGCAAAGAGGCCCTTCAAAAACATTACCATATAAATGGGAATTTCCAGGTGGAAAAATTGAACAGGGTGAATCACCTGAGGACGCGCTCATACGCGAAATTGATGAGGAACTTCAGTGTCGAGTGGAGGTAGGCGATCGGATTGAACACACCGTTTATGAACATGATTTTGGTGTGGTTCATCTAACAACCTACTTTTGTGAACTGTTGGAGGGTACTCCTATAAATACGGAACATCACGCCCTTGAATGGTTCTCCCAAAAAAATTTAAACAAGTTGGATTGGGCCCCTGCTGACAAGCCAGCGATAGAAAAGCTGATTAGGTATCTTACTACATAGAGCTGTTCTCCTGCTATATAAATATTCTGATCGTAAAGAGGTGATTGTTTGTTACATGAAGGTATATATGAAGAAGTTATCACGAAAGAGATGAAGCAGGCTTTAGAAAAGCTTGAGGAAAAAGACTATGATATAGGCAAGGAATCGCTTGATGTAGAGGAAGCACGTAAAAAATTAGCAGCTTATATTTCCGAAATTACTAGAAAAGCTTTATATTACATACGAGATAAACATGATAAAAAGGATGATAAGGGGGCGTTATTAAAGCAAATTCAGGCGAGTAATGCCCTCATTCAGAAACTTAGCGAGCTATTACCTGAAGAAGACTTCAAACGGTTGGAGCTGGATCAGGAAGGCGAAATCTTGACATCTGTTTATTCGAAACTAAATAATATTCGCAGTGTTAAGGATGAAAGCCCAGTACGTCCAGTAACACCAATCTCCGAAAGCTCGTTGTTTACTGGCTCAAAATCTGAACCCAATATGTTAAATGAGCTTCGAAATGAAATTTTATCCTCCGATCAAATTGATATGCTCGTGTCATTTATTAAATGGAGCGGCATTCGTGGCATCATGCCGGAATTAAGAGCGTTTACCGAGAAAAAAGGAGGAAAACTTCGCATTATTACGACGTCGTATATGCAAGCGACCGATTACAAAGCCATTATGGAATTAAGTCAATTACCAAACACAGCGATTAAAATCTCGTATGATGTGGATCGAACAAGACTTCACGCGAAGGCATACATATTTAAACGTGATACGAATTTTAGTACGGCTTATATTGGGTCATCAAATCTATCCAATCCGGCTTTAACGTCAGGTTTGGAATGGAACGTTAAAATGACTGAAAAGGATTCGTTTGACGTGATGCGAAAGGTTGATGCCACCTTTGAAACCTATTGGAATAATAACGAGTTTGAACTATTTCGTTACGATCAAGAAGATGATCACAAGCAATTAAGAATGAATTTAAGTCAAAAAGAGCAAGATGAGCAGCCGATACATTTTTCCTTTGAAATAAAGCCATACTATTTTCAAAAAGAGATTCTAGAAAATCTTGACGTGGAACGGAAAGTACACGGTAAATATCACAATCTATTAGTGGCTGCAACAGGTGTTGGGAAAACGGTCATATCGGCATTTGATTATAAGCGCTTTGTAAAGGAAAACGGGAAGCCGCAACGATTGTTGTTTGTTGCCCATCGTGAAGAGATTCTGAAGCAAAGTCTGGACACCTTCAGAGCCATCGTGCAGGATTTAAATTTTGGCGATTTATTGGTTGGTTCAAATCAACCAGATAGTATTGAGCATTTATTTATCAGTATTCAAAGCTTCAATAGCCGCAAGTTATATAAATATACGTCGCCTGATTACTATGACTTTATTATTGTTGATGAATTTCACCATGCGGCTGCGGATTCCTATCAAAAATTGTTGCAATACTATCAACCGAAAGTGTTACTTGGTTTAACCGCAACACCAGAGCGAATGGATGGTAAGAGTGTATTACCGTACTTTGATGATCGGATTGCTGCTGAAATGCGGTTAACGGAAGCGGTTGATCAAAAGTTATTAAGTCCGTTTCAATATTTTTGCATAACGGATAGTGTTGACTTATCACAAGTCACATGGCGAAATAGCGGCTATGATGTACGTGAACTGGAAAACATATATACGGGCGATACAATGCGTGCACAGCAAATTTTAAAAAGTGTTAAAAAGTACGTCACTGATTTAGATGATGTAAAGGGCTTAGGCTTTTGTGTAGGAGTTAAACATGCTCAGTTTATGGCTGAGTTTTTCAATCAACGAGGTGTCCCATCAATTGCCTTGCACGGTGGTTCTAATAAGGAAATAAGAGAAACGGCCAAAAAAGAATTAGAATCAGGATCTATCAAATTTATATTTGTTGCAGACTTGTATAATGAAGGCGTCGATATACCGGCTGTCAATACGACGTTGTTTTTACGTCCAACTGAAAGCTTAACCGTATTTTTGCAACAACTTGGACGTGGCTTAAGACTACATGACGATAAAGAGTGCTTAACTGTCCTGGATTTTATTGGACAAGCATACAAAAATTATAATTTTGAAGATAAATTCCGCGCACTTGTTGGCAGAACAAAACATTCGATTAAACACTACGTAGAAAACGGCTTTAGTACGTTACCTAGAGGCTCTTTTATCGTCATGGAAAAACAAGCGAAGGAATATGTGCTACGGAATATTAGACAGCTAAGCAACCGTCGCAGCCATATGATCCAAAAGTTAAAAGACTTTCATTTCCATTCAGATCAGCCACTAACATTGAACAACTTCTTAACATATTATCAGTTATCTATCTATGATTTTTATGGCAGGAGTGGTAATCGATCTTTTAGCCGAATGCTAGTAGAAGCAGGCATTAATGATGATTTTTATTTTGCAGATGAAAAAATGGTGACAAAACGTTTGCCAAATCTTTTTCATTTAGATTCAAAGAGACTTCTTGATTTTTACTTACGTTATTTGAATGATTCTTCAATTCGTGATGAAGAGGAACGCCTGATGGCTAATATGTTTTACTATTCGTTCTATCAGAATGCGCCAAATAAAGTGGGCTTTGACTCTATTGAAGCAGGAATCAAATATATAATAAGTGTTCCGGAAATAAAAGCGGAGATTCTACAAGTCTTGGATTATAACCGCCAACATCTAACTGAAATGGAATTTATGCATGATTTAGGATATCCATCACCATTACGTGTTCACGCGAAATATAATATTAACCAAATTATGGCTGCCATGGGGTATTATAATGAAGAAAAGGCACCCGCTTTTCGTGAGGGCGTTAAACATTTCAAAGATAAAAAGACGGATTCGTTTTTTATAACATTGAATAAATCGGAAAAAGACTTTTCACCGTCGACGCTATATGAAGACTATGCCATGAATGAGCAATTATTTCACTGGCAAACACAGAGTACCGTGACACCAACGAGTAACACAGCCAAGCGTTATATTAATCATAAAGCAAATAACCATCAAATTATGTTATTTGTCCGTGAATATAAGAAAGAAAATGGTTATACGTCGCCTTATATTTTTCTGGGAACTGCTGACTATGTACAACATTCTGGAAGCAAACCAATGAATTTTGTATGGCGTTTGCGGCGAGCAATGCCACCTATGTTTGTATCGAAGGCGAATAAGAATGTACTGTGAGCCTTTAATACAATGAGGTATATTGGATAATTAATTTTCGGAAAATAGCAAATCATTCTCAAAATATATGCTATAATAAATTTAAATTTCAAAAGGAGGGGAACATTGCATGACTAAAAAAGTCTTGATTCTAGCCGGAGATGCTGTCGAGTCATTGGAAATTTATTATCCTTATTTCCGCTGCTTGGAGGAAGGGTATGAGACAACGATTGCAGCGGGATCGCCTAAAAAGCTGCATACGGTTGTCCATGATTTCATCGGCTGGGAAACATATACCGAAAAAGAAGGGTATCAGATTGAAGCAACTGCAAGCTTTGATGAGGTAAAGCCCGCTGATTATGATGCGCTCATTATACCGGGCGGGCGTGCACCAGAGCATATTCGACTGAATGAACACGTACCTCGGATTGTCAGCCATTTCTTCGAGACGAACAAACCTGTTGGAGCTGTCTGTCATGCGGCTCAAGTTCTGACAACGGTAAAAGAGCATCTAAAGGGCAGGGAGATGACAGCGTATATTGCCTGCAAACCGGAAGTGGAAGCGGCAGGCGCGCGTTATATTGAAGAGTCGAATCATACCGATGGCAATTTGATATCCGGGCATGCATGGCCTGATATGCCGGGGGTGATGAAGCAATTTATCAAGCAGGTGAATGCATCATAATGCAAGAATAGCAATAACTTTAGTCATCACAATAACCGCCGGTGTACAAGCGCCGATTTTTTTAACATCATACACACGCTCTCCCCAAATTTTCATGAAATCATAACATCAAATTAATCCGCACTTTACATTCAGGTGATATGTTTGATGTGTAAAAGGAGGGAGAGAAACCATGAGTATACGTGCATTGTTCATTGATATGGACGGAACATTGCTGACGTCATCAAATGAGATTTCACAGCGCAACGCGGAGGCAATCAACAGAGTGATCAATCAGGGTGTTAAAGTTTTTCTGGCGACGGGGCGTCAATATGAGATTACAGCACCTTACCATAGTCTGCTTGGTTTGAAGGCACCGATGATCTGCTTGAATGGTGCATCCATTCATGATGGATTAACGGGAAGGATTGTCCAGATGAACCCTGTTGTGCTGGATGAGGAATATTTTCATCATATCACGAATGAAAACCAGTACAATGTTATTGTGCACACAGCCGATGGCTTCTATTGCAACAAAACGTGCAAAGAGGTTGATGAGTGGACCAGGGAGGGCGAGGTTCCGCCCAGGTATATCGGCGATTTGCGGCATGCAGATTATCGAAACGCGCTGAAATACAATGTCAAAACCGGCCGTCATGGTTCGTATCTATCACATTTCTTCAGTAATGAAGCAGATGTCATTGACTGGAAAGACGGGTTTGAGATTGTCGCGCCTGGTGTTTCAAAATGGGCAGCCATTCAAGTGCTGATTAGAGCATTTGGCATTAATCCTGAAGAAACGGCAGCCATTGGTGACGGTCCAAACGATATCCAAATGCTTCGAAACGCCGGATTTAGCGCCGCCATGGCGAATGCTGGGCAAGAAGTGAAATCGGCCGCGGATATTATTACTGGCCATCATGAACTGGACGGCCTGGCTGAATTTATTGAGCGTTACCTTGTGAAGTCATATGCTATTTGAGCTGTGATGAAAGTAAAAAACGATAACCATGAAGAAATCGTTTTGCAGAAGACTATGCATACAGATAATCCTCTTTGTACAATCTCCAATCATTCTCCCGGAGCGGGCTATTTTTTATCTGAACCACATCGCGCTCATCATCGTGATTAAAGTTCTTTACAGTTCACAGCATGACAATGAAAAATTATTCAGCCCAGTACCTGTCCGCCATTCACATGCAGCACTTGTCCGGTAACGAAGCGGGAATCATCGGAAGCCAAATAGACAAACGTTGGTGCCACTTCAAACGGCTGGCCCTGGCGATCCATGGGGTTGCCGGCAAGTGTCACCTGATCGGCAGAGAAACTTGCGGGAATGATCGGTGTCCAGATACGTCCCGGAGCGATGGCGTTGACGCGGATTCCTTTACTGACGAGGCTGTTGGCCAGGGCGCGGGTAAAGCCGACGTTGGCACCTTTTGTCGCTGTGTAATCAATTAATTGGTCATTGCCGTCAAATGTGACAACGGATGTTGTATTGATGATTGAACTGCCCTCCTTCAAATATTTCAGGGCGGCACGGGTTGTGTAGAAATGAGAGTAAATATTCACTTTAAATGTATCATCGAACTGTTCATCAGAAATATTCTCAAGATTTAATTGCTGAAATTGAATCCCGACATGGTTACACAGAACATTCAGCTTGCCAAATGTTTCGACCGTTTTGTCAACAATGTCAATGCATTGTCGTTTTTCGCGGAGATCGCCCGGTAATAACAGACAACGTTGGCCAAGTTCCTCAATACGTTGTTTTGTGCGGTTCGCGTCTTCATGCTCATCCAGATAAGCAATGGCAACATCCGCACCTTCTTTGGCAAATGCAATCGCAGCTGCTGCGCCAATACCGCTGTCACCGCCAGTGATAAGAGTGCATTTTCCGATCATTTTTCCGCTGCCTTTTTCATGTGGATTTTCCACAATCGGCTGCGGCACCATCAGACGCTCGACACCCGGCTGGCGGTATTGCCGCTGCTCGGGGACCGTTATGGCCACGTCCTCATATTGCGTTATTTTACCGTAGTTAGGGTAAAGTGGGTATTGCCGCTTTTCCCGATTATCCTCATTCATTAAATTCATCCTTCCTGAAAATGAGTCTTCAGGTTACGTTATGCCGGATGGGCGCTTGTCGTGCACGGGTTTGTCATATATACAGGCTCAATAGCCGAAAAAATGAATAGGCTGTCAAGGAATACGTACAAAAGGAGATGGGTAATGTGTATGATGACTATTACAACCCTGAAGTGAGGTATTTGTTGATGTCACAGACATACGATAAAGCAAAGATATTGTATGACAACAATTCTAATGCGTGGTCAGCCCCGGTAATTGGATCAAGGCCGCCGTACTATACAAATCCCCGTTATATGCCTTACTACCAGTTAATCTAGGTTTTTGCTTTGAACGAATTCTTTGTTTTTTATCAATAAAAACGGTAAAATATAGATAGAATATTGCTGAAAGGAATTACTTCATGGATCCCTCTGTCACATCATTCGTACTACTGTTCGCAATCATGCTCATTGTAGGTGTGTTTACAACAAAATTCTCGGCTCGTCTGGGGCTGCCTTCACTTGTTCTTTTCCTGTTTGTCGGTATGATCCTCAACGAAGTTATTTACTTTGAAAATGTAGAGCTTACTCAGATGATCGGTGTCATGGCGCTGATTATCATTTTGTTTGAGGGTGGTACCCAGACCAAGTGGAACAACATGCGTCCGATCCTTGCTCCGGCGGGTGTGCTGGCGACATTTGGGGTTTTGATCACCTCCATCATTACCGGGTTGGCAGCGTATTATATCCTGGGTTTGACCATGTTGGAAGGAATGCTGTTTGGCGCGATTGTCGGATCGACAGACGCTGCAGCGGTCTTCGCTGTGCTGGGGAGTAAAAATATTAATAAGCGATTGACAGCTACATTGGAAGCTGAATCAGGGTCGAATGATCCGATGGCGGTTTTTTTGACAGTCGCTTTTATTGAAATGATCCAGGTTCCAGACGCCACGATTTGGTCAGCAATCGGAAGTTTTTTTGTCCAAATGGGATTCGGTTTGATCTTTGGGCTGTTGTTTGGCAGATTAAGTGTACTGCTGATCAATAAGATAACATTGGACGTAGCT
>NZ_DATGTI010000084.1:0-56522 GCF_035301925.1 Lentibacillus sp.
TTCCTTTTTATTGTTTTCGATTTCTTCCAGCGTCAATAACGATTGGTTTTCCCAGTTTCGGAGAATCCCCTCAACGTAATTCAATTGTCTTTTATTATTGGCACATGCAATTTTCATAGCCTTGAGTATCATTTTTTCAGGTTGTTTAAATGATGAATCATCCAACCACGACAACAACTGGTTTTTTCCCTGAATATTATTTAATCCGAATCCATTTTCATCCCAAAATTGAATGATTTCTGACGTTTGGTGTTGTTCTTTATCTGTATCTTTATTTTTCTCTAATTCTTTCTCTGTATCTGGTGGACATTTGTCCACCCCTTGTCCACCCAGTAAGTTCGCACCATTTTTTTGCTTATTTTTAGTTATTCTTTGTTGCTGTTTCTTAAAAGCCCCAACGCTTTGCATACCAATCATTTCCTCCACCTGCTTTAGATAAATTTCCCCATTTTCTAAAATGTCCACTAAACCAATCTTTGTTAATAATTTCATAGCAACAACAACTGTATCTGAATTTGTTTTAGTTAGTTCAGCCAACTTTTTATGGTCATAGGGAATTAGCATTTTACCAACTTTTCTTATTAAAATCCCATTGGATCTTAATGATTTTAGGCACAGTTTTAAATAAAATAAAGAGTATTCCTTACCATTCGGCTGTTCCTCTAACCAATCTATAGCGTCTTCTTCAAAAAAATCCTCTTTTAACTGTAACCAATAAAATCTTTTATTCTTTTCGTAATTAGCCACAGAAGCACTCCTATTACCTATTTTTTTCATCACCTAAGTACTCTTTTAATAACTTCGGCGAGATGTGATATGTCCATTTACTAGACATTTGGACCGCTATGCCAATGGGTAAAATATCTCTCTGTAAACCAATTCGAACAAATTGCTCAGATTTCCCTAATCTTTTTGCTGCCTCTGATACTTTTATATTCATTTTTTCTTTGTCATCATTGTCTGTGAACATAAGAATCCCTCCAATGAAATAAATATAAGGTAGTTATTTTTAGAAATTATCACTACAAGAGAACACTTCATCAAAACTTAGATCATTAAAGCCTTGAAGGACACCTGTGACAAATTTACCTCCCGGATTCCTCTTGCCATTCATAATCCGATTGACAGTACTTTGCGCAACTCCTACTTCTTCTGCAAATTGGCATTGAGAAATACCTTTGTTCTCCAAATATGTTTGTAGAAAATCTACATCAACTAATATGGCTTTTGCTCTTTCCATAAGTAAACTCTCCCTCCTTTTGCCTTTTGGTAATTACCTTATGGTAATAAATTAACATTTGTTTTACCTTTTGGCAATACTTTTTAATGTTTTTCCTGTATAAATTTCCTTTTGGTAACGAATTTTAGTAAAATAGGAGTAAGAAGGGTATCAGTGTATTAGGAGAGAAGAAAACGATGACCAATCAATTTGGAAAATATTTAAAAGAAAAAAGGGATGAAAAAGGCTTTACCATCAACCAACTATCTCTATATTCAGGTATTAGTGCTGCTCAGTTGTCTAGAATTGAAAATGGGAAAAGAGGAGTTCCTAAAGTTGAAAATATCCAGAAACTTGCGGAATCACTATCCGTACCTTACGATGAAATAATGCGGGTGGCTGGCTATTACAAACCAAGTGACACCAAACAACAAGAGCAAGAGCTTCCTGAGCTGTCAGAGAAGGACGAACGTGATATAGCTAAGGACTTAGAAAAAATGATAAAAAATTTATCTAATGACGATGCATACTCACAATTCGATGGAAGGGCGATAGATGAAATGGATAAGGAAGATAGAGAATTATTAATTGCTTCGTTGGAAAATTCGCTGCGCATGGCTAAACGAATGGCGAAACAAAAGTTTACCCCCCATAAATATCGAAGGTAAGATATTCTGTGGCGTATTTAATACCTAGAAATACAGCGATTAAGCTAGTTAAAAAATATGGAACGACTTGTCCTTTTGAGATTGCAAGACAGAAGGGTATCACAATTTATTTCGAATCTCTGGGGGGTTCCTTCGGGTACTATGCTTGCTACAAAAGGATTCAATCAATTCATATTAATGATAGTATCAATGAGGTTCTGCAAAAATTTGTTTGTGCCCATGAATTAGGCCATTCAGTTCTACACAAAAATGAAAATACTCCTTTTTTAAAAAGGAATACATTTTTTTCAACAAACAAAATTGAGTTAGAAGCGAATAAATTTGCAGTGGAACTGCTCATTCCAGATGAATTTATTTATGAATTTAGGGATACAAGAGTTACAATAAAAGAAGTGGCTCAGAAATTTGGAGTTCCAGAAGAAGTGTGTCACTTGAAAAAAATTGACCATATAGATTAAAACGTACAATGTTGTACTATTTTTTTATCCCGGGAATAGAACGTATATTCTGTTTTAGATTATATTAGTAATTGAATTTAATGCCAATTGAAATTACATTAGTTACTATACCCACAATTAAAAATTAAAGATGGTGATGATTATGAAAAACCCAAATGGTTATGGTTCGATTTTCAAATTATCTGGTAAACGAAGAAAACCATTTGCTGTAAGGATCACAACCGGTTGGGATAATAACGGAAAACAAAAGTTTGAATACCTCGGGTACTATACGTCCAGACAGGAAGCAATGATTGCATTAGCTGATTATAACAGTAACCCATATGATCTTTCTGCTGGCAAAATTACTTTCGCTGAAATTTTTGAAAGATTCTCAGAAGAGAAATTTCCAAAAATCTCAAGATCCAATGTGCTTGGATACACTGCGTCATTTAAAAAAGCAGAGGCCCTTCATGACATAAAATTTGTTAATATCAAAAAGTCGCATCTACAATCAGTAATCGACAACTGCGACAGATCACATGGTACAAAAAGGAAAATCAAAGTCTTGTTCAATCAATTATATAAATACGCAATGGAAAATGATTTAACTCAAAAAGATTATTCAAGATTTGTAGAACTACCGAAAAATGATTCCAAAAGCTCACGCAAGCCGTTTTCACTCGATGAAATTGAAAAATTATGGGACAATGTCCATCGCTTGGATGATATCGATACTGTTCTCATCATGATATATACTGGATTACGACCTGGTGAGCTTGTAGAGGTGAAAAATAAAAACATCTATCTTGAAGAAAGATATTTCCGTGGTGGTTTTAAAACAGAAGCTGGAACAAACAGAGTGGTTCCTATCCATAAAAAAATACATTCGCTTATTGATGCTCGAATGGATTCGAAAAATGAATACTTAATCGTGAATCAGGATGGAAATAAAATGAGTTACTACACGTATTACCACGAAAGATGGAAGAAAGTTATGGAACAGTTGGAATTGAATCATAAACCCCACGATTGCCGCCATACCTTTGCAACACTCATGGATAATGTTAATGCCAATAAGTTGTCGATTAAGCGTATAATAGGACATGCATCTAAAGATATCACAGACAAAGTCTATACACATAAAGACATAGAACAGCTTCTCATAGCGATTGACAAGCTATGAGAAGCTACTGTTTCTCTTTAAAATCTTGTATATTACTCGTATATTACTTGTATATTATGTGTGAATTTTTGCCTGTTTTTAAAACAACGTATATATAGTAAAATCCCCCAGCCATAGGTGGTTGGGGGATTCGTGAAACTTGATTTCTTAACGTTTTGAGAACTGTGGTGCGCGGCGGGCGCTTCGAAGACCGTATTTTTTACGCTCGGTCATGCGTGCGTCACGTGTCAGATAGCCTTCACGCTTAAGGGTTGCGCGATACTCGGGATCTACTTCCAGCAGCGCACGTGCGATACCGTGGCGGATCGCACCGGCCTGACCGGTGAAACCGCCGCCGCTCACGTTAACCAGTACGTCATATGTGCCTTCTGTTTCGGTCGCTTTTAACGGCTGGCTTAAAATAATACGTTGTGTTTCATATGGAAAATAGTCTTCTGCATTGCGTTTGTTAATAACAACACGGCCGGTCCCTGGAACAAGACGGACACGTGCAGTTGATCTTTTACGACGTCCGGTACCGTAATATTGTACTTGTGCCAAATCGAATGACCTCCTTTTGATTACCCGCGAAGTTCGTAAACTTCAGGCTTTTGTGCTTGATGGTTATGCTCAGAACCTCTATATACGTGCAATTTCTTACCCATTTTGCGTCCCAGCGGACCTTTTGGAAGCATGCCTTTAATTGTTGTCTCCAGCATCTGCTCAGGATATTTGGAGCGCATTTCATTTGCAGAACGTGCTTTCAGTCCGCCTGGGTGATTTGAATGACGATAATACATTTTATCTGTCAATTTTTTGCCGGTCAATGCCACTTTTTCAGCATTGATAATGATTACATGGTCACCGGTATCAGCGTGCGGTGTATATGTTGGTTTGTGCTTGCCGCGCAGGATAGCAGCAACTTCACTGGCCAAACGTCCAAGGCGCTTGCCTTCAGCATCTACAACCAACCATTTGCGTTCAATATTATTTTCATTGGCCATGAAAGTTGTACGCATGGTCATTTCCCTCCAATTTCAAGCATTTACTTCAATCGTACGTTTTACTTTTTATATCTCATCACAATTAGTTTCCGGGGCTAATCGTGGTTCAAATAAAAATGCCACAAATCATCATATACCAGAACCGCATGAATGTCAAGCTTTTAGAGGTTTATTCGCAAGTTAACCTGATATTTCCCAAGACACTCGACGTATATTGTTGATGATTGTCATCATTTCCCGGGAAATGATAAAGTGAAACTGCATTCATTGGTTTTCGCTGAAGTAGAGGAACAAAGGCTAAATTCGCAACGTCGTGTTGCAACGCCTTTGTGACCTGCATCATGCACGCCCGAACAGAATCGGGCATTCAGGACCAGTTAGCCGCCGTATTTGGGCGGGTTACTGGCCATTATATGCGATTTGTGTTAAGTTTTTAAAGCTTATAAACGTCCTCATACCGGACATTCCATAAATATAACCCTTGTGGTGGTACTGTGTCCCCAGCAAGCTGCCGGTCTTTTTTATCAAATAATTCATGAATTTCCTCAGGCCGCATTCTTTCCCGGCCCACCTCCAAAAGAGTGCCGACAATGATGCGGGCCATGTTATATAAGAATCCCTGCCCTCTCAGGATAAATTCAATCTGACTTCCGCCCCGGCGGCAGGAAACTTCCATTAGTGTACGAACTCTGGACCCTTTGACACTTGCTTTCGCAGAGGAAAAAGTGGTGAAGTCATGCGTACCTTCGAAATACCGCCCCGCTTCCTGCATTTTACCGATATCGACGTGATAGGGATAATGATAAAGATAATTCCGGTTGAACACGTCCGGTTCTGGTTCATTCCAAATGTAATAACGATATTCCTTTTCCACTACGTCAAACCGGGCATGAAATGAGGCGGGTACCTGTTCTGCTTGATTCACATGTATATCAGGCGGGAGCATTGCATTAAGCGCTCGCTTCCAGTCAGCAGGTGTCAGGTTATAATCTGATTCAAAGTGGACTGCCTGGGCTTTTGCATGAACACCTTTATCGGTCCTGCCTGATGGGTGAACTTGTACATACGCCCCCTTATGGATTTTCGCCAGTGCTTTTTCCAGTTCTCCCTGCACTGTCCGTTCCCGGGGCTGGATCTGTAAGCCCGAAAAATTGGTACCATCATAACTAATGTGACATTTGATCTTAGCCATCATTCCCGGCCCTTTCTAATAATGTCTCGTCAAAAATAATGCTGCTGTCACGATAATAAATAAGATAAATATCATGACGTCACGTTTGTCCAGCTTAAGCTCCCGCAGTTTTGTCCGGCCTTCACCGCCCTGATACCCGCGGGCTTCCATTGCCATTGCCAGTTCCTCTGCCCGTTTAAAGGCACTGACAAACAACGGCACGAGCAATGGCACGACTGCTTTGATTCGTTCTTTCAACGGGCCTGTCCGGAAATCGACGCCACGTGAAGCCTGTGCTTTCGATATTTTATCCGTCTCCTGCATGAGTGTCGGAATAAAGCGCAGTGAAATCGACATCATCAGCGCCAGTTCATGGACAGGAAATTTCACCTTTTTCAGAGGGTGAAGCATATCCTCAACCGCATCGGTTATTTCAATCGGTGTTGTCGTCAATGTCAGCAGTGATGTCACCAATATGAGCAGAAAAAACCTTACGGATATTGCAAAACCTTGAATAAGTGCACCTGAATAAATGTTAAATCCAAATAGATCAAATAACACTGTGCCTTCGTTCGTGACAATCAAATGCAATATAAATGTAAACACGATTAAAAACCAGACGGGTGTCAGCCCTTTTAAAATATAGCGGACGGGTATCCGTGTCGTAAACATGCTCGCCAGTGCAAAAATAATGAGCGCACTATAGCTCAATACTGAATTTGCCAAAAATACGATGAAAACAAAGAAAAAAATGATCGTGATTTTAGTTCTCGGATCCAGTCGATGAACAAGCGATTCACCGGGCACATACTGACCAATGATCAATGCATTATTCATCTGACCCGGCTCCCTTCAGGACTTGCCGGATCTCCCTGGCAAGTTCAGCTTCCGATTGCCGCCGGAAAGGAATCTGCCGGCCGAACTTTTCCGAAAATGCATTAAGAAACTGTACCATCTCGGGTACGTCAAGCTGAACGTTGTGAAGCGCCTCCCGCTGGGTCAGGACATCTTCCGGTTTTCCTTCCATATACTTGGTCCCATTGTTTAAAATCATCGCATGATCCGCATATTTAACAGCGTCTTCCATACTATGAGTGACTAGGATGGTTGTCAGGTCCTGCCGCTTGTGCAGATCATAAAACATATCCATCATTTCCTGCTGGCCCCTCGGATCTAGCCCTGCCGTCGGTTCGTCCAACACAAGCACTTCCGGTTTTGTCGCCAATACACCGGCAATAGCCACTCTGCGCATCTGTCCGCCGCTCAAATCGAATGGCGAGCGCTCCAGCAACTCTTCCGGAAGCCCCACCTCTTGCGTGATTTCACGGACTCGTTGTTCAACTTCTTCTTCCGGGACATTAAAGTTTTTCGGACCAAATGCGATATCCTTCTTAACGGTTTCTTCAAATAATTGATGTTCCGGATATTGGAAAACAACCCCAACACGATTTCTTAGTGTCTTCATATCTTCGGGTTTTGTATCATTCGTCAATCGGTAATCCCCAATCGTTACTTCCCCTTCACTTGGTCGCACCAGCCCATTCAAATGCTGGATCAAAGTCGATTTGCCGGACCCCGTATGGCCAATAACCGCTGTGAATGTTCCGGATGGGATATGAAACGAGAGATTCGCAATCGCCTTGTGTGCAAAAGGCGTGTTTTTCTGGTAAATATAACTTACATTGTTGAATATGATGTCCATAGTTCCTCCAGCAGCTCTTCGTGATTTAGCGCCTCATGATTAATGGGAATGCCTGCTTTCCGCAGTTCATCCGATAAGGCCGCAACAAACGGGATGTCCAAACCTATATGGCGCAAGTCCGCCTTTTTAGCAAACAGATCCCTTGGTGCTGCTTCATCCCATATCTCGCCCTCATTCATAACAATAACCCGCTCGGCCTGTACGACTTCCTGAAGATCGTGGGTGATGGTGATCAGAGAAAGGTTCCGTTCCTCCTTCACACTTGTCACGGTTTTCATAATGTCTGCTCTGCCTCTGGGATCCAGCATCGCAGTGGCCTCATCCAGAATCAGAACATCCGGAAAAATCGCCAGTACGCTCGCAATCGCGACCCGCTGCTTCTGACCACCGGAAAGTTTGTGCGGCTCTATCAGCCGGTATTCCTGCATTCCAACAGCTGACAACGTTTCTTCAATACGTCTGATCATTTCGTTACGGTTAACACCGCGGTTCTCCATCCCAAAGGCAACATCATCCTGAACGGTTGTACCGACAAACTGATTGTCCGGATTTTGAAAGACCATCCCGACATCTTTTCGGATATCCCAAATTGAATCATTTGTTACTGCACGTCCATTAATGACAATTTCTCCCTGCTGGGGGAAAAGCAGTCCATTCATCAACTTCGCAATCGTTGATTTGCCTGATCCGTTATGACCAATGATAGCAATTGCTTCATTTTCATAGATTTCAAACGAACAGTTTTTCAACACCCAGGGCTGCTCTTCGCCGTACCTGAACGATACATTCCTGAACTCGACTATTTTATTCCGCATTTCCGCTCCCCCTCTTCCCAGCGAATTATAGAAGCCCTTCCCCTGTTGATCCCCGTTCCAGACGCTCGATTTTCTCTCGCATCAAGCCACACCCCTCGCCTGCTCATCTTTCGCTATAAACAAGAACTTGGGATCGAGCAGCTTCATGAGGCGTTCTGCGTCTCCCACTTCAATCAACAACGATGAGTGGGACAAAGGGGCTGACCCCATGTCCCGCAAGTGCAAAAAAAGGGCCTGGATTCACCTCATGGAAGAGATTCTGTCCTGCCCTTAAAGAGGGTGTTCAAAAAGTCCGGTAAAAATGACACGTCGAATAGGAGACCTTCTGCTAAAACCGCCCACGTCCTGTGGCGGGCGCAGAACTCACCACATCCTGTGGAGGCCTGCTGCTCGAAACTGCGCCAAGAAATTCTCGGTCCTTTTTATCCTCCTTTTGAACACACACTTAAAGTATCGCCTGCATTAAACTAGTTCAATGATTGCCATTTTGGCTCCGTCACCCTGACGAGGTCCCAGCTTAAGGACACGTGTGTATCCGCCTTGTCTGTCCTCATAGCGTGCCGCGACGTCATCGAACAATTTTTGAATCACTTTTTCGTCTTCGTTTGCTTCCCGATCATACAAGAAAGCAGCAGCTTGGCGACGTGCGTGAAGATCACCACGTTTGCCAAGTGTAATCATTTTCTCGACGGTTGATTTCAAATCTTTAGCCTTAGCTTCTGTCGTTTCAATACGTTCTTGGATGATCAAATCAGAAGCAAGGTTACGGAGCATTGCCATACGCTGATCCGTTTTACGCCCTAATTTTCTGGCCATGGCGTATCCCTCCCTTTTCACTGAAAGTCTAAAGATGTTTATGATTAATCGTCATCACGCAAGCCTAAACCTAAATCTGCCAGTTTTTCTTTCACTTCTTCGAGCGATTTACGGCCAAGGTTGCGCACTTTCATCATATCTTCTTCGGATTTATTTGATAGTTCCTGAACGGTGTTGATTCCGGCGCGTTTCAAACAGTTATAGGACCTGACAGATAAATCAAGTTCTTCGATAGTCATTTCCATGACTTTTTCTTTTTGGTCCTCTTCTTTTTCAACCATGATTTCTGCATTTTGAGCTTCATCTGTTAAGCCTATAAAAATATTAAGATGTTCATTGAACACTTTTGCTCCTAAAGATACGGCTTCTTCAGGACGGATGCTGCCATCGGTCCATACATCCAATGTCAACTTATCATAGTTTGTAATTTGGCCTACACGGGTGTTTTCCACTTGATACGTTACACGTGATACTGGTGTGAAAATGGAATCAATCGGAATGACACCAATTGGCTGTTCATCATGTTTGTTTGCTTCAGCCGGACGATATCCGCGGCCGCGCTCTGCCGTTATCTTCATATGCAACGAACCATTGCCATTAATTGTTGCAATTGGCAGATCGGGATTCAACACCTCTACATCACTGTCATATGTCAAATCTGCAGCCGTAACGTTTCCTTCACCCTGCACATCGATCTCCAATGTCTTGACATCATCAGAGTAAATCTTCAATGCGAGCTTTTTCAGGTTCAAAATAATGGTTGTCACATCCTCAACAACCCCATCGATTGTTGAGAATTCATGCTGAGCCCCATCGATTTGAACTGATGTAACAGCAGCACCTGGAAGTGAGGATAGCAGGATACGACGCAAGGAGTTTCCTAAAGTAGTACCATATCCACGTTCAAGCGGTTCGACGACGAACTTGCCAAATGTCGCATCATCGGTGATCTCTACCGTTTCTATTCCCGGTTTTTCAATTTCGATCATTCTATAAAACCCTCCTTTAAAACGTCGAAACCCCGGTTAGACAATCCGCAATGTCTAACCGAAATTCCCCAAATAGGCAGTCGGCGTTTCTGCGCTAAAACACTATTTCGTACATGATTGTCTTTGTCTTGCTGTTCAGGTTCACTTAAAAACGCAATAGCCAAATTTTACTTTAAGCTATCATAACCCATTATAGACAAGGTGACAAATTCTATACGGTCAGAAGTTGTTCAGAAAGATCCTCCTTTTGAACACGTACAGTATCATTATACACGACGACGTTTTGGCGGGCGGCAGCCATTATGAGGTACTGGTGTTACATCACGAATCGCTGTAACTTCCAATCCAGCTGCCTGCAATGAACGAATTGCTGCTTCACGGCCGGCTCCAGGACCCTTTACCGTTACTTCCAACGATTTCATACCATGTTCAACTGCATTTTTTGCAGCTGTTTCAGCAGCCATCTGAGCAGCGAATGGTGTTGATTTACGGGAACCTTTAAAGCCAAGTGCACCTGCAGAGCTCCATCCGATCGAATTTCCTTTTACATCCGTAATGGTTACAATCGTGTTATTAAATGTCGAACGGATATGTGCTACACCCGTGTCAACATTCTTTTTCACACGGCGCTTGCGTGTTGTCGTTTGTTTGCGTGCCATAGATGTTTACCCTCCTTTACATTAATTTCTCTTGTTGGCCATTGTACGACGCGGACCTTTACGGGTACGTGAGTTGTTTTTCGTTTTCTGACCGCGTAATGGCAGCCCGCGGCGGTGTCTCATTCCTCTGTAAGATCCGATTTCAATCAGACGCTTAATGTTAAGAGATGTTTCACGACGGAGATCACCTTCAACAGAATAGTTGCCAATTGCTTTACGAATACTGCTTAATTCATCCTCTGTCAGGTCGCGTACACGCGTATCTTCGGAAACACCTGCTTCTTTAAGGATTTCTTGAGCAGTGCTTTTGCCAACCCCATGGATATAGGTTAGTGAAATGACTACACGTTTATCACGTGGAATATCTATACCTGCAATACGTGCCATAAGTTTTTCAGCACCTCCTTATTGATTAGCCTTGTTTTTGCTTGTGTTTTGGATTATCGCAAATAACCATTAATTTACCTTTACGTTTAATAATTTTGCATTTTTCACAAATTGGTTTTACAGATGCTCTGACTTTCATCATCTTTACCTCCTTTTATATCGGAGCTCGTCGTAAGTCTATTTATAACGGTACGTAATTCGTCCCTTGGTTAAATCATATGGCGAAAGTTCTACCGTTACTTTATCACCGGGTAAAATGCGGATGAAATGCATACGGATTTTGCCGGAAACATGAGCCAGTACTGTATGACCATTTTCCAGTTCCACATTGAACATCGCATTCGGCAATGTTTCGGTTACGGTACCTTCCACTTCAATAACATCGTCTTTAGCCATCGTGTTGATCTCCCTTCTTCAAATCAGTCACAACTTCATTGATAAATTTCGTTATGGCAAACCGTAATTTGCCATTTGTGACACGACCAGTTTCTAGAAGGCTGTTTTGGACTTCCGGAGATATAAAATCCATCACTTCAATATGCTGCAGATTCTTTTTCTTCGGCCGATCATATTTGCGTTTTTCACCATCTGCCAGCAAAACATACCGGTCATCGATCAGTTTTAGCACAACTGCGTATTGACCTGCTTCACGTCCCTGCAGAATACGAACAACTTGACCTACTCGCGGAATCGAATCAGCGTTCAACAACGATCACCTTCACTTGGGCTTATATTTAAAACAAGCGTCATCCGATAACATGGCTTTCGTCAGTTCCATCACTGATAAATCAGATAGCTACACAACGTCGTCAATACCTCACGACTCATTATACTGATTTGTGTGCCTGATTGCATCCATAGGCAATTATCCGATGAATTTATTTTTCGATTGCTGACTGAATATCCTCAAATACGTGATCAATTTTCTGGTCACCGTCAATTGTAACAAGACATCCTTTATTGTGATAGAAATCCAACAACGGCTTTATCTGTTCAATGTTCACTTCCAGACGGTTTTTCACGGTTTCAGCCTGATCATCTTCGCGCTGTATCAATCTGGAGCCATCATTGTCACATACTCCCTCTTTTTGAGGCGGATTATACATAACATGATAAGTTGCTCCGCACGTTGGACAAATTCTGCGACCCGCGAGACGCTCCACTAAATTTTCCTTCGGGACATCTACATGCAGGACGTAATCAATCGATTCGTCCATTTCTTTTAATAGTGATTGTAAGCTTTCCGCCTGTGCAACAGTTCTTGGAAATCCATCCAATAGGAAGCCGTCTTTGCAGTCATCCTTGCCCAAGCGATCTTTTACGATGCCTATTGTCACGTCATCTGGAACAAGTGCTCCTTGATCCATATATTCTTTAGCCTTCTGACCCAGTTCAGTTCCTTCTTTAATTGCTAACCGGAACATATCTCCTGTTGAGATATGAGGGATGTTATATCGTTCATTTATTTTTTCCGCCTGTGTGCCTTTACCAGCACCCGGCAGACCCATCAAGATTAAATTCAACAATTTTCCCCTCGCTCTCATTGGCAGCTTGCTTTACTTAATGAAACCTGTATAATGCCGCTTCACTAACTGACTTTCCAACTGTTTCATCGTCTGAAGGGCAACGCCTACAACGATCAGTAAACTTGTGCCGCCGATTTGTACTGCTTGAGGCAGATTTGCCAGGCCACTTAAAATGATTGGCAAAACAGAAACCGCGGCCAAAAAGATGGAGCCTACAAATGTCAGTCGATACATAACACGTGTCAGATAGGTTTCTGTATTTCTGCCAGGCCGAATGCCCGGTATATATCCGCCTTGTTTTTGCAGGTTTTCCGCCATTTGTTCAGGATTAACTTGAACAAAGGTGTAGAAATACGTAAACGCAATAATCAAAGCAACATAAATGACCATTCCAATTGGCTGGGTGTAATCAAATATCGATTCGACAGTTGCTGCAATTTCATTTCCTTCAAAAAGTCCTGCAACAGTCCGTGGTGCAATGATAAAAGCAATGGCAAAAATTACCGGAATAACGCCTGCTGCATTTACTTTTAGCGGCAGGTGTGTTGAGTGACCGCCGACAGGCGACCGATTCACAAGCTTTTTGGCATATTGAATGGGTATTTTACGCAGTGCCTGCTGGATAAAAATAACCCCAACCGTAACTGCCACCACTACCAATGCTATTAAGGCAACAATGACAATATTAATGAACAATTCATCCCCGGCATCAACGAAGTATTGGCTGTATAATTGATTCACGCCATTCGGAATGGCTGCAACAATACCAGCGAAAATGAGAATCGAAATGCCATTGCCGACACCATTTGCCGTGATTTGTTCACCAAGCCACATCAGGAATGTTGTTCCGCTCGTCAATACGATAGCAATAATCAAAAACTTCCATATACTTGGATCACTTATCAGCATTCCTCCGGCCATTGCATTGAAACCGATTGACATGGCGATCGCCTGGATAAATGCAAGGGCAACCGTTCCATAGCGCGTAACCTGTGCGATCTTTTTGCGCCCCATTTCGCCTTGCTTTTTCCACTCAGTAAACTTTGGCACAACATCCATCTGCAGTAATTGCATGATAATGGCTGCTGTAATGTAGGGCATAATCCCCATTGCAAAAATGGAGAAGTTCTGCAATGCCCCGCCGCCAAAAGTATTCAAAAAGCCGAAAACATTTTGCTGGTTCATAAAATCAATAGCCTCTTTATTTGTATAAGGCACTGGAATAAATGTACCAAGACGGAAAACAATCAGCATGAGCAGTGTGAATATAATTTTCCGCCTGATATCACCTACCCGCATTAAATTGGAGATTGTACGGAACATTAAACCACCTCTGTTTTACCGCCCGCTGCCTCAATTGCTTCTTTGGCTGAAGCTGAGAACTGATGAGCTTTTACTGTGAATTTCTTTTCAACATTTCCTTTTCCGAGCACTTTAATGCCGGATTTTGGTTTGCTGACGACACCTTCTTCAAGTAATAGCTCTGGTGTGATTTCCGTGCCCTCTTCAAAACGATTTAAAGCATCCAGGTTTACGATGGCAAATTCTTTACGATGAACATTCGTGAAACCACGTTTCGGCAAACGCTGGAACAGTGGCATTTGTCCACCTTCAAAACCTGGGCGTGTACTGCTGCCTGAACGTGCTTTTTGCCCTTTATGTCCTCGCCCGGAAGTTTTTCCATTTCCGGATGCCATGCCGCGCCCAACGCGATTACGTTTTTTACGGCTTCCTTCTGATGACTTTAATTCATGAAGTTTCATGTGTGCACCTCCTCTTACGCTTTATGATGATTACACTTCTTTAACTGTTACAAGATGCGATACTTTATCAATCATACCACGTACGGCCGGTGTGTCTTCACGTACGACGGATTGACGGATTTTTTTTAGGCCCAGTGATTGAACAGTCTGGCGCTGTCCTTCCTTTTGGCCGATAACACTGCGCGTGAGGGTGATCTCTAATTGTTTAGACATAGTATTTCCCTCCTTATCCTAACAGTTCTTCGACAGATTTGCCGCGTAGTTTAGCCACATTTTCTGCGGTCTTCAAATTTGTCAGTCCATTTAATGTTGCGCGGATCATGTTGATTGGTGTATTGGAACCGAGTGATTTTGTCAGGATATCGCCAACACCTGCTAGCTCTAGGATAGCACGTACAGGCCCGCCGGAGATAACACCCGTACCTTCTGCAGCTGGTTTCATCAATACATTCCCTGAACCATACTGTCCATGGATCTCATGTGGAATTGTTGTTCCAACCATTGGTACCTCAATCAGGTTCTTCTTCGCATCGTCGACTGCTTTTTTAATAGCTTCCGGTACCTCTTTAGCCTTTCCAGTCCCAAAACCTACATGACCATTTTTATCGCCAACGACAACCAATGCGGCAAAACGGAAATTCCGTCCGCCCTTTACAACTTTCGCAACGCGGTTAATTGCAACAACGCGTTCTTCAAGATCTAATTTGCTTGGATCAATACTTGAAACCATTCATGTCCCTCCTTTATTTCTCGATTAAAATTCCAGACCAGCCTCGCGAGCGGCGTCTGCCAATGCTTTGACACGTCCATGATAAAGGTATCCTCCACGATCAAATATAACGGATTTATAACCTTTATCCTGAGCGCGTTTTGCAACCAGTGTACCGACTTGTTCAGCTGCTTCCACATTGCCGGTTGCTTCCAGGCTCAATTCATTATCATTGGTGGAAGCACTTGCCACTGTCGTGCCGGTAGTATCATCGATTAACTGTGCATAGATGTGTTTATTTGAACGATATACATTCAGACGCGGGCGTTCCGGTGTCCCAAATACACTCTTGCGAACACGTGCATGTCTGTTTTTGCGCAGATCATTTTTGTCAGGTTTTGTGATCATTCAGGCCACTCCTTTCTGCTCCCTAGCTAGACTTACTTAGCTGTTTTACCTTCTTTAAGGCGTACTTGTTCGCCTTCATAGCGAATCCCTTTTCCTTTATACGGTTCCGGTGGTCTGATTGCCCGGATATTCGCTGCGACGCCGCCAACCAATTCTTTATCAATTCCTTTGACAGTCACCTTTGTATTTTGCGGAACGTCGATCTCGATGCCATCGATTGGTTCAATTTCAACCGGGTGTGAGTAGCCGGCGTTGACAACTACTTTGTTGCCTTGCTTTTGGGCTCGATACCCAACCCCCGTGATTTCAAGTGATTTCTCGAAGCCTTTATGAACACCTTCAATCATGTTGGCAATTAAGCTGCGTGTTGTTCCGTGCAATGACCGATGCTTCTTGCTTTCAGTTGGACGTTCAACAGTCAGCACATTGTCTTCAATCACAATTTTCATGTCAGGATGAACGTTCCTGGTCAGTTCACCTTTTGGACCTTTTACGGTTACGTTATTTCCATCAAGTTTTACGTCTACACCCTCTGGAATTTCAACTGGTTTCAGTCCGATACGGGACATTCCGTACACCTCCTGTCTTAAAAAATATGAATTACCAAACGTATGCCAGTACTTCCCCGCCAACAGCCTGTTTCCGTGCTTCTTTGTCGGAAAGTACGCCATTTGATGTTGATACGATCGCGATACCTAAACCATTGAGTACCCGAGGCACTTCTTCTGCCTTTGCATAAACACGCAACCCAGGCTTACTGATGCGTTTGAGGCCAGTGATGACCCGTTCGTCATTCGCACCATATTTCAGGAATATACGCAGAATACCCTGTTTGTTATCTTCAATGAATTCATAATCACGTACAAATCCTTCACGTTTCAGGATATCAGCGATTTCCCTTTTTAATTTGGAAGCCGGAAGCTCTAATTTTTCATGACGTACCATGTTGGCATTTCGTATACGTGTCAGCATATCTGCAATTGGGTCTGTCATAACCATTACTACATTACCTCCTTCCCGAATCGGGTTTTACCAGCTTGCTTTTTTAACGCCGGGAATTTGACCTTTATAGGCCAATTCACGGAAACAAATACGGCACAGTTTAAATTTGCGGATGACGGAATGTGGACGGCCACAGCGTTGGCACCGTGTATATTCACGCACTTTAAACTTTTGCGGTTTCTTTTGTTTCGCAATCATTGATTTTTTAGCCAAAATATTCCCTCCTTGTTTATTTCTGGAAAGGCATGCCAAGTTGAGTCAATAATTCACGTGCTTCTTCATCGGTGTTAGAAGTGGTTACGATAACAATATCCATACCACGCACTTTACTTACCTTATCGTAGTTGATTTCCGGGAAAATCAGTTGTTCCTTAATGCCTAATGTGTAGTTGCCGCGGCCATCAAACGCTTTTTTGGAAATACCGCGGAAGTCACGCACACGTGGAAGTGCTACGGCGATAAGCTTTTGCAAAAACTCATACATGCGATCGCCTCTAAGTGTCACTTTCGCTCCAATAGGCATTCCCTCGCGCAGACGGAATCCGGCAATGGATTTTTTGGCGCGGGTAACCACTGGCTTTTGTCCGGAAATCAATGCGAGCTCCTCAACTGCATTGTCCAGTGCCTTTGAGTTTTGTACGGCATCGCCGACACCCATATTAATGACGATTTTTTCAATGTTCGGTACTTGCATGACAGAATCATAGTTAAATTTATTCATCAAAGATGGCAGTATCTCATCCCGATATTGTTGTTTCAATTCATTCATCACGAGCGCCCTCCTTTCGCCTGCGTACTATTTATCGATTGCTTCTCCGGATTTTTTAGCAATACGGACTTTCTTGCCATCACGATCCTCATAACCGACACGCGTTGGTTCACCGGATTTTGGATCGATCGGCATGACGTTGGAAACATGAATGGCCGCTTCCTGGTTCAGAATGCCGCCTTGTGGGTTATCCTGTGAAGGCTTGGCGTGTTTTTTAATCATATTGATGCCTTCGACTAATACACGTTCTTTCTTTGGATAAACTTCCAGAATTGTTCCCTCTTTACCGCGGTCTTTACCGGCTATTACTTTCACTTTGTCACCTTTTTTGACATGCATATTCTGCGCACCTCCTTGACAAGGCTTTTCATACTCTTTATAAAACTTCCGGTGCTAGAGATACGATTTTCATGAATTTGGCATCCCGTAATTCACGTGCAACCGGCCCAAAAATACGCGTTCCTCGTGGACCTTTATCATCACGGACAATGACGGCAGCATTTTCATCAAAACGAATATAAGATCCGTCATTACGGCGTACACCGGATTTCGAACGAACAATAACAGCTTTCACGACGTCACCTTTTTTGACAACGCCTCCCGGTGTTGCATGTTTAACGGTACAAACAACAACATCACCGATATTGGCGGTCTTGCGTCCGGATCCGCCTAATACTTTGATCGCTTTTACTTCACGAGCGCCAGAGTTATCTGCAATTTTTAAATTCGTTTCTTGCTGAATCATACGGTTGAGACCTCCCTTCGGATAACTTCCGAGCGAACTTTAATTATATGATGACCGCTTCTTCAACGATTTCAACCAGACGGAAACGCTTAGTAGCTGATAGCGGACGTGTTTCCATGATTTTTACAACGTCGCCAACTTTAGCCTGGTTATTTTCATCATGCGTCTTAAATTTCTTGGAGTATTTGACACGCTTGCCATACAGCTTGTGAAACTTATACGTCTCAACTACTACCGTGATGGTCTTATCCATTTTATCCGATACAACACGCCCTGTGTACACTTTACGATTGTTGCGTTCACTCATTTTGGTGTTAACCTCCTCTCAGGTTAATTATTGACACTTAGTTCACGTTCGCGTACGACCGTTTTCATCCGGGCAATGGATTTTTTCACTTCACTAATCCGTGCAGTGTTTTCCAATTGGCCGGTTGCTAATTGAAAGCGTAGATTGAATAGTTCTTCCTTTAACGATTTGACTTTTTGTTCAATTTCGGCAGTGGTTAAATCTCTAATCTCATTAGCTTTCATTTGGTTCACCACCAATATCTTCACGTTTAACGAATTTGGTCTTAATCGGCAGTTTATGGGAAGCAAGCCGTAACGCTTCTCGTGCCACTTCTTCCGGTACACCTGCGATTTCAAACATGATTTTTCCTGGTTTGACAACTGCTACCCAGCCTTCCGGGGCACCTTTGCCGGAACCCATACGGACTTCAAGGGGTTTTGCAGTATATGGTTTGTCAGGAAATATTTTAATCCAAACTTTACCGCCACGTTTCATGTAGCGTGTCATGGCAATACGTGCCGCTTCAATTTGGCGGCTTGTAATCCAAGTTGGTTCAACAGCTTGCAGACCATATTCACCAAAAGCTACGGTCGTGCCGCCTTTTGCTTGGCCTTTCATACGGCCGCGGTGTTCTTTACGATATTTCACACGTTTAGGCATTAACATAATGCATGTCCCCCTTCCTTAATTTTCATTTTTCGTTGGAAGGACTTCGCCGCGATAAATCCACACTTTGACACCCAATTTACCGTAAGTGGTGTCTGCTTCTGCTGTACCGAAGTCAATGTCAGCACGCAGTGTGTGCAACGGAACGGTTCCTTCACTGTAATGTTCCTTACGGGCAATGTCAGCACCGCCCAAACGTCCGGAAACTTGCGTTCTGATTCCTTTTGCGCCTGCGCGCATAACACGTTGGATCGATTGTTTTTGCGCACGGCGGAACGAAATACGATTTTCCAATTGACGGGCAATGTTTTCAGCAACCAATGTTGCATCCAAGTCTACTTTTTTGATTTCTACAATATTGATGTGAACCCGTTTGCCTGTCAGACTGTTTAATGATTTTCTCAGTGCTTCAACTTCGGAGCCGCCTTTTCCGATCACCATTCCCGGTTTGCCGGTATGGATCGTAATATTGACACGGTTGGCCGCACGTTCAATATCAATTTGTGAAACAGCCGCTGTTTTCAGACGGTTTTCCAGGTATTCTCTGATTTTAATATCTTCATGCAATAAGTCTGCATAGTCATTGCCGGCATACCATTTCGATTCCCAGTCACGGATGACGCCGACACGAAGACCGTTAGGATTTACTTTTTGACCCACTGACTATCCCTCCTCTTTTTCTGATACCACGATGGTCACGTGGCTGGTACGTTTATTGATTTGGCTTGCACGTCCTTGTGCTCTTGGACGGAAACGTTTCAATGTCACACCTTCATCGACAAATGCTTCGGAAATGATCAGATTGTCCGGTTCCATTTCATAGTTGTGTTCGGCATTCGCAACAGCAGAATTCAAAACCTTTTCGACAACCGGTGAAGCACCACGCTGAGTATGACGCAGAATGGCAATTGCTTCACCGACTTCTTTTCCTCGAATCAAATCTATGACTACACGAACTTTACGAGGAGCGATACGAACAGATTTGGCTACGGCTTTTGCTTGCATGTAGAGTGCCTCCTCTCATTAGCGTTTTGTTTTCCTGTCATCACCGGCATGCCCTTTAAACGTACGAGTTGGGGCGAATTCACCCAATTTATGGCCGACCATATCTTCTGTTACATAGACTGGAACGTGTTTACGCCCATCATAAACAGCAATCGTATGCCCGACAAAATCAGGGAAAATCGTCGAACGGCGTGACCAGGTTTTAATAACTTGCTTTTTATTGGATTCATTCAAACTCTCAACTTTTTTCATGAGATGGTCATCTGCAAAAGGTCCTTTTTTTAAACTGCGACCCATGGATAAACCTCCTTTCGCAATTGAACGACGGTTTTTATCATCCGTCGATGTATACGCTTATTTTTTACGCTCGCGAACAATATACTTATCTGATGGCTTATTGCGCTGACGCGTCTTATAACCGATTGTCGGCTGACCCCAAGGTGATACAGGTGATTTAAGACCGATAGGAGAACGTCCTTCACCACCACCATGAGGGTGATCGTCAGGGTTCATAACAGAACCGCGGACTGCAGGGCGTTTGCCTAACCAGCGTGAGCGTCCTGCTTTACCTACACGGACCAGTTCATTCTCGAGGTTGCCGACTTGCCCGATAGTAGCACGGCATTCCGATAGTATTAAGCGAACTTCACCTGATGCCAGACGTACAAGTGAGTATTTGCCTTCACGACCAAGAACCTGTGCATCGGCACCGGCTGAACGTACCAGCTGACCGCCGCGTCCTGGCTTCAGTTCTACATTATGAACAATTGTACCCACAGGGATATCTTTTAGTTTCAATGCGTTTCCCAGCTTGATGTCGGCGTTTTCGCCCGCTACAATCTGTTGGCCTGTTTTCAAGCCTTTAGGAGCTAGAATATAACGTTTTTCTCCGTCGGCATAATGGATTAATGCAATATTGGCTGAACGGTTTGGATCATATTCGATCGTAGCAACGCGTCCGGGTATGCCATCTTTGTCGCGTTTAAAGTCAATAATGCGGTATTGACGCTTATGGCCGCCGCCTTGATGACGAACTGTCATTCTACCTTGGTTGTTACGTCCGCCACGTTTATACAGTGGGCTCAACAAGGATTTTTCCGGTTGATCTGTTGTAATTTCCGCAAAATCTGATGCTGACATATTACGTTTACCGTTTGACGTTGGTTGAAATTTTTTGATCGCCATCGTTTTCCCTCCTTCACATTCTAATTAATTAGCCTTCAAAGAAGTCGAGTTCTTTACTGTCCTCAGAAAGCTGCACAATCGCTTTTTTACGATTTGGACGAAAACCGCCGTAACGGCCCATCCGCTTGAATTTACCTTTGAGATTCATGGTGTTGACGCGTTCCACTCTGACGTCAAAGACAAGTTCGACAGCGTCTTTGATTTCTGTCTTATTCGCCTTTGGATTTACTTCAAACGTATATTTCTTTTCCGCCATCAGATCGGCAGAATGTTCTGTAATGACGGGGCGCTTTATAATATCACGTGGGTCTTTCATTGTGCAAGCACCTCCCCTGCTTTTTCAGCTGCATCCTTGGTGATGATCAGCTTGTCATGCGTCATCAAGTCTAACACATTCACTTCGTCCAGTGTCAGCACATGCGCATTTGGAAGATTGTTGGCTGAACGGGTGACATTTTCATCTTTATCAGCTGTTACAATCAGGGCTTTTGTATCAACATTCAATGCATTAAGCATTTTAACAACTTCTTTTGTTTTTGGAGCATCGATTGCAATGTCTTCCAAAACAACGAGATTATCTTCTTCCACTTTAGAAGAGAAAGCAGATTTCAACGCTAAACGACGAACCTTTTTTGGCAGCTTATAACTGTAGCTGCGTGGTGTCGGGCCAAAAGCAGTTCCGCCGCCTACCCATTGCGGTGCACGGATGGAACCTTGACGGGCACGGCCTGTGCCTTTTTGGCGCCATGGTTTGCGTCCTCCGCCTCTTACTTCTGAACGGTTTTTCACATCATGAGTACCCTGACGCGTTGACGCACGCTGCATCAGAACAGCTTCATGCAATACATGTGTATTAGGCTCAATACCGAAAACTGCGTCATTCAATTCTACGTCTCCGGCTTGAGATCCGTCTTGTTTTAATAGTGCTACTTTAGGCATGACATATCCTCCCTTCGTGTGTATGATTAATTAGCCTTTACTGCACTCGTTATTTTCACGAATGATTTTTTTGCACCAGGAATATTTCCTTTGATTAAAAGCAAATTGCGTTCTGTATCAACTTTAACGACTTCAAGGTTTTGGATGGTAACCTGTTTACCGCCCATTTGACCAGGCAGTTTTTTACCTTTGAAAACGTGCATTGAGTTAATATCACCCAATGTACCAGGTCCTCTGTGATAGTGTGAGCCGTGTGTTTCCGGTCCACGCCGCTGGCCATGACGTTTGATGGCCCCTTGGAAACCTTTCCCTTTCGTCGTGCCTGTTACATCAATTTTGTCACCGACCTCAAAAGTATCAACACCAATTTCCTGACCAACTTCATATTCATCAGGGTTTGCGTTACGGATTTCACGAACGTAGCGCTTAGGGGTTGTGTTTGCTTTTTCAGCATGACCTTTTTCCGCTTTGTTTGAACGTGATTCCTTTTTATCGGCAAAACCGAGCTGCACTGCTTCGTAGCCATCGTTCTCTGCTGTTCTTTTCTGCAAAACGACGTTAGGCTCAGCTTGAATGACAGTTACCGGCGTCAGTTCACCCTCTTCTGAAAAGAGTTGTGTCATGCCGATTTTGCGACCTAAGATTCCTTTCGTCATCCGTTACACCTCCTATAATAATCAATCGTTTATAATTTGATCTCAATATCAACACCGGACGGCAAGTCAAGACGCATTAGTGAGTCGACTGTTTGCGGTGTTGGATTCACAATGTCGATTAAACGTTTATGAGTACGCATTTCAAACTGTTCACGGGCATCTTTAAATTTGTGTGTCGCACGCAATACCGTGTAAACAGATTTTTCTGTAGGCAATGGTATTGGTCCGGAAACATTAGCGCCGGAACGTTTTGCTGTATCTACAATTTTTTCGGATGACTGGTCTAAAATGCGATGATCATACGCTTTTAACCGAATTCTGATCTTTTCTTTTGCCATTATTTTCCCTCCTTTTCGCTCATTTTAAATGAAGCTGCTCCATGAAAATTTCTTGATGACACCGCCATGGCAAAGGGGCCGGGTGTATCAACAACCTTTCACTTCATCGCTTTTTTGGCCAACATTAACAGTGTACAAAAGATACATGTCCAATGCAACCTTTGAGTATATAATTAATAGATTGCACATCTATGTATTATACAAACTCTTTCCCATGATTGCAAGGGATGTAAGCAATTTTTTACCGTAAATTTAATGGTTCTTTATAGATGAAAAAGGAAAACAGGCAGCATTTGTGTGCTGCCTGTTTGAAATCCGGATCCGGTAAATTGTTTGGAAAATCTTTTTTATTCCTGAATGTTTGTTACAACGCCTGATCCAACAGTACGGCCGCCTTCACGGATGGAGAAGCGGGTACCATCTTCAATGGCGATTGGTGAAATCAGTTCAACTTCCATTTCAACGTTGTCACCAGGCATAACCATTTCGACACCTTCTGGAAGTGTGATAACGCCTGTTACGTCGGTCGTACGGAAGTAGAACTGCGGACGGTAGTTAGCAAAGAATGGTGTGTGGCGTCCGCCTTCGTCTTTAGACAATACATAAACTTCTGCTTTAAATTTTGTATGTGGTGTAATTGAACCTGGCTTTGCCAACACTTGACCACGGTTGATTTCATCACGGGAAACACCGCGAAGCAATGCACCAATATTGTCACCTGCTTCAGCATAGTCAAGCAACTTACGGAACATTTCCACACCTGTAACAGTCGTTTTGCTCAAGTCTTCAGCAAGGCCGACAATTTCAACTTCGTCACCAACTTTTACTGTTCCGCGCTCAACACGGCCTGTTGCAACCGTACCACGGCCTGTAATGGAGAATACGTCCTCAACAGGCATCATGAATGGCTTGTCATGGTCGCGCTCAGGAGTTGGAATGTATTCATCGATTGCATCCATCAATTCATAGATTTTTTCTTCATATTCTGAGTCACCTTCAAGTGCTTTCAGAGCTGAACCTTTAACAACTGGAATGTCGTCTCCAGGGAAGTCATATTCAGTCAATAGGTCACGAACTTCCATTTCAACGAGTTCCAGAAGTTCTTCGTCGTCAACCATGTCAACTTTGTTAAGGAAGACAACAATTGCCGGAACACCAACGTTTTTTGAAAGCAGGATGTGTTCACGTGTTTGCGGCATTGGACCGTCAGCAGCGGATACTACCAGAATAGCACCATCCATTTGTGCCGCACCGGTGATCATGTTTTTAACATAGTCAGCGTGTCCGGGGCAGTCAACGTGCGCATAGTGACGCGTGTCAGTTTCATACTCAACGTGTGAAGTTGCGATTGTAATGCCACGTTCTTTTTCTTCCGGAGCAACGTCAATTTGGTCATATGCCATTGCAGTACCCTTACCGGATTTTTTATGCAATGTCGTCGTGATAGCGGCAGTTAAAGTCGTTTTACCATGGTCAACGTGTCCGATTGTACCAATATTTACGTGACTTTTCGAGCGGTCAAATTTTTCTTTAGACATGTATAGTTCCTCCTTTAAATAAATAAATGAATTTTTTATTTATTGACAGCCGCGGATAAACCGTCAAGGCTTATCCTTAGCCTTCAATAAAAGTTATACGTTAGATTAAGCAAAAAATCAATTATTCGCCTGCATTTTTCTTAATAATTTCTTCAGAGATGCTCTTAGGCACTTCTTCATAGTGATCAAAGTGCATCGTGAATGTTCCGCGTCCTTGGGTGTTGGATCTTAATGATGTTGCGTAGCCGAACATTTCAGCCAACGGTACAAAAGCTCTCACAACTTGTGCAGGCCCGCGTGGTTCCATTCCTTCCACACGTCCGCGGCGTGAGGTTACATCACCCATAATATCACCCATGTACTCTTCAGGAACAACAATTTCGACTTTCATCATTGGTTCAAGCAAAACTGGCTTGCATTTAGCTTTAGCTTCTCTGAGCGCCATTGATCCGGCAATTTTGAAGGCCATTTCGTTCGAGTCAACATCATGGTAGCTTCCGTCAAACAGCGTTGCCTTAACATCAATAAGCGGGTAACCTGCTAACACGCCATTTTCCATGGACTCTTGAATACCTGCATCAACGGATGGGATGTATTCACGCGGTACAACACCACCGACGATTTTATTTTCGAATTCATAGCCTGCACCTTCATCATTTGGTTCAAATTTAACCCAAACATGTCCATACTGTCCACGGCCACCGGATTGACGAATGAATTTCCCTTCAACCTCTGCAGATTCGCGGAAGGTTTCACGGTAGGCTACTTGTGGTGCACCAACCTGTGCTTCAACTTTAAATTCAGTTTTTAGGCGGTTAACGATAACATCCAGATGCAATTCACCCATACCAGAGATAATCGTCTGACCGGTTTCTTCATCTGTTTCCGTCTTAAATGTAGGGTCTTCTTCTGCGAGTTTACCCAATGCAACAGCCATCTTATCCTGGTCGGCCTTTGTTTTAGGCTCAATGGCAACCGATATAACCGGCTCAGGGAAATCCATGGATTCAAGAACGACAAGATCCTTTTCATCACAAAGCGTATCCCCTGTTGATGTGTCCTTAAGACCTACACCCGCTGCAATCTCACCGGCATAAACTGTTTTAATTTCCTGCCGGGAGTTGGCGTGCATCTGCAGGATACGTCCCACACGTTCACGCTTATCTTTAACAGAGTTCCGAACATATGACCCGGAATCCAATGTACCTGAGTAAACTCGGAAAAATGTCAGTTTACCGACGTACGGATCTGTCATCACCTTAAATGCAAGTGCTGAGAAAGGTGCGTTATCATCAGACGGACGTGTTGTCTCTTCTTCCGTACCTGGGACGAACCCTTCAATCGGTGGTACGTCTGTTGGAGCTGGAAGATAGTCGATAACACCGTCCAATACTAATTGAACACCTTTGTTTTTAAATGCTGAACCACAGTATACAGGATAAAATTCAACATTCAATGTTGCTGTGCGGATTGCTTTTTTAAGGTCTTCATTGGAAATCTCTTCACCTTCAAGATATTGCATCATGAGGTCTTCATCAACTTCCGCTACAGCTTCGATTAATTCGCCACGTAATTCTTCAGCTTTTTCCTTATATTCATCAGGAATTTCACGAGCCTCCGCACGTGTTCCCAATTCATCCTCGTAATAATATGCCTGCATCGTGATCAGGTCAATAATACCTTCAAAATTATCTTCAGCACCGATTGGCAGTTGAACGGCATGCGCGTTGGCACCCAGGCGTTCCTTCAATGTATTGGTTGCATACAGGAAGTCTGCACCAACTTTATCCATCTTGTTAACGAAGACGATCCTTGGTACACCATATGTTGTCGCCTGACGCCATACAGTTTCTGTCTGTGGCTCCACGCCTGATTGAGCATCCAGAACTGTCACCGCACCGTCAAGGACACGCAAAGAACGTTCAACTTCAACTGTGAAATCCACGTGTCCCGGTGTATCAATAATGTTTATACGGTGATTTTTCCATTGGGCAGTGGTGGCAGCAGATGTGATCGTGATACCACGGTCTTGTTCCTGCTCCATCCAGTCCATCTGGGATGCACCTTCATGGGTTTCACCAATTTTGTGAATACGTCCTGTATAGAAAAGAATACGCTCAGTAGTAGTGGTTTTACCTGCATCAATGTGTGCCATAATACCAATATTACGCGTCTTTTCCAAGGAGAACTCTCTGGCCATGTATTCTTCTCCTTTCTCTTGAAAGCTTTATTTCGCTTTAATTACCAGCGATAGTGGGCAAAAGCTTTATTTGCCTCTGCCATTTTGTGTAATTCTTCGCGTCTTCTAACCGATGCCCCAGTGTTGTTCGAAGCATCCAGAACTTCATTGGCAAGGCGCTCTTCCATTGTTTTTTCTCCACGGAGACGTGCATAGTTGACAATGTAGCGCAAACCTAATGCCTGACGGCGCTCTGGACGCACTTCCATCGGCACCTGGTAGTTCGAGCCACCTACTCGGCGTGCGCGGACTTCCAGAACTGGCATAACATTTTTCATCGCTTGTTCAAAAACCTCCATTGGTTCCTGGCCGCTTCGTTCTTTAACAAGTTCAAATGCGTTATAGAGGATTTTTTGTGCTTTTCCCCGTTTACCGTCAATCATGATCTGATTGATTAAGCGCGTCACCAATTTTGAATTGTAAAGCGGATCCGGCAGAACATCGCGTTTAGGTACTGGTCCTTTACGTGGCATGTGTCCCCCTCCTTTCCCTGAATCTGTCACACAACTATATTATTTTTTACCTTTTGGTTTTTTAGTGCCATATTTTGACCGGCCTTGTGCACGACCCTCAACACCTGCAGTGTCAAGCGCACCGCGCACAATATGATAACGAACACCTGGCAGGTCTTTTACACGGCCGCCACGAAGCAGCACAACACTGTGTTCCTGCAGATTGTGTCCAATTCCGGGAATGTATGCCGTCACTTCCATGTTGTTTGACAAACGAACACGTGCATACTTCCGCAGTGCAGAGTTCGGCTTCTTAGGTGTCAATGTGCCAACACGTGTGCAAACGCCACGTTTTTGTGGTGCATTTTGAGCCGTGAATTGTTTTTTAAAGCTGTTATAGCCTCTATTCAGTGCAGGTGAGTCATACTTTTTAGGTTTATTCACACGACCTTTGCGTACCAGTTGATTAATTGTAGGCATGCCATCTTCCTCCTCTCTAATTTCATAAAATAATTTGATACACGGATAGCCACCCATTGCAGCTTTTGTAATTCCACATATCCAGGTGGTTCATTTTTTCGCAAAAAAACAAAGTTTCGCGAGATAATCGCCAAAACCTTTATTGTTTTACTGCAACAGCTGATGCACCGACATCAATACCGCAAGCAGCTCCAAGCTTTTGCATGGAATCTACACGATGGCAAGGAACACTTCTCTCCTGAGCCAAACGTTCCACCTGCTGTGTGATCCGCCGGTCGGCATCGTCAGCAATAAACACTTCACTTACAGCACCACGTTTGATTGCTTTAAGTGTTTGTTTCGTTCCGATTATCAATTTTGATCGAAACTGGGTCACTTTTTCATAAGACATCCGCATATCCTCCAAAGTAACAAGTATAATCGGAAGCACCCTGGATATATTACCATGCCTGATGGGTATTGTCAACGATATTTCAGAGGATGTTCAAAAAGTCCGGTAACAATGACACATCGAATAGAGGACCTTCTGCTAAAACCGTCAACGACAGTCGCCAACGCAGAACTCACACACGCGAGAAGCCTGCTGCTCGAAACGGTGCCGCCTCGAACTTCTTGGTCCTTGTTATCCGCCTTTTTGAACACGCACTTTTAGTTGATTTTTGGGTGCTTCCGCTTTAATGACTTACCTACGAAAGTATATTTTGTACCGGTTCTGTTCCGTCCGATTCCACTGAACTTTCTTCAGGTTCATCCAATGCGGTTTCAAGCTTTCGATAACGCTGTATTCCAGTACCGGCAGGAACCAGTTTACCGATAATGACATTTTCCTTAAGTCCCAGCAGTTCATCACGTTTACCTTTAATAGCGGCATCGGTCAATACACGTGTTGTCTCCTGGAAGGACGCAGCAGATAAGAATGAATCAGTTTCCAGTGATGCTTTTGTGATGCCAAGCAATACAGGCTCACCGATCGCCGGCTGTTTGCCTTCCAGCAGAACGCGCTGATTTGCATCCCGGAACTGGTGGATTTCCAGTAATGACCCTGGCAGTTCATCCGTATCCCCAGACTCAACAACACGAATTTTGCGCATCATCTGCCGGACCATCACTTCAACGTGTTTGTCTCCAATCTCAACACCTTGCATCCGGTATACTTTCTGCACCTCACGCAGAAGGTATTGCTGTACCCCATCAATACCTTGCACGCGGAGAAGTTCTTTCGGATCAACAGAACCTTCCGTAAGGGCCTGCCCGGCAATGACTTCATCGCCTTCAGATACCCTCATGCGAGCATTGTAAGGGACAGGGTATGTGCGCTCTTCGACATCACCTTGAATGATAATCTCCTGTTTATCTTTCACTTCTTTGATTTCCCGAACAGTGCCGTAAATTTCAGTGATCACTGCCTGACCTTTTGGATTTCGCGCTTCAAACAGCTCTTGAATACGCGGCAAACCTTGTGTGATGTCATCACCTGCAACACCGCCTGTGTGGAAGGTACGCATTGTCAGCTGTGTACCAGGCTCACCAATGGATTGTGCTGCGATGATACCGACTGCTTCACCAACTTCAACCTCGTCACCAGTTGCCAGGTTGCGGCCATAGCATTTCTTACAGACACCATGTTTCGTGTTACATGTAAACGCAGAGCGGATAATGACCTCTTCAATTCCAGCTTCAACGATTTGTTTTGCCTGATCTTCCGACATCACTGCGTTTTTCTCTGCAATGACCTCGCCAGTCTCAGGATGACGCACATTTTCAAATGCCGTACGTCCGATTAAGCGGTCAAGCAACGGCTCGATGATTTCGTTATCATCTTTCAATGCTGACACCGTCAAGCCACGGTCAGTGCCACAGTCATCTTCACGGATAATCACATCCTGGGCGACATCCACAAGACGGCGGGTCAGATAGCCTGAGTCGGCTGTCTTCAGTGCTGTGTCAGCAAGACCTTTACGAGCACCGTGCGTTGAAATAAAGTATTCCAGCACTGTCAGGCCTTCACGGAAGCTGGACTTGATCGGCAGCTCCATAATCTCGCCGGCAGGGTTGGCCATCAAGCCGCGCATCCCGGCAAGCTGTGTGAAGTTGGAAGCATTACCCCGGGCACCGGAATCACTCATCATGAAGATTGGGTTCCGCTTATCCAGTGATTCCATCAGGCGATCCTGAATATCGTCCTTGGCTTGTGACCATATGGCAATGACCCGATCATACCGCTCTTCGTCTGTAATCAAGCCGCGCCTGAACTGTTTCAGCACTTTATCGACTTGATTTTGAGCTTCTTCAAGAATTTCTTCTTTTTCTTTTAGGACTACAATATCAGAAACACCAACCGTCATGCCTGCTTTAGTTGAGTAGCTGAACCCAAGGTCTTTCATGCGGTCAAGCATTTTTGATGTCTCGGTTATCTTGAATCGTTTGAACACTTCAGCAATGATATCGCCCAGTATCCCTTTTTTGAAAGGCGGAATCGTATCGCGCTTTTTAATTTCCTCGACGATATTTGTTCCTTGTTCAACAAAATATTTTGCCGGTGTCTCAATTTCCAGATTATATTTTGTCGGTTCATTAATGTATGGGAACGAATCCGGTAAAATCTCGTTGAAAATCAGTTTACCGATTGTTGTCAGAAGCATTTGATCCTGCTGCTCTGCCGTAAAGGATTTCTTATTCAGACTCGATGCCTTGACAGCGATTCTCGAGTGCAGATGAACGTAACCATTCTGATAGGCAAGGAGCGCTTCATCCGTATCTTTGAACCGGCTTCCCTCACCAATGGCACCTTCACGCTCAAGCGTCAGATAATAGTTGCCTAAAACCATATCCTGTGATGGTGTGACAACCGGCTTGCCATCTTTAGGATTAAGGATGTTCTGGGCAGCAAGCATCAGAATACGTGCTTCGGCTTGCGCTTCAGCTGATAGTGGCACGTGTACAGCCATTTGGTCACCATCAAAGTCGGCGTTATAGGCAGTACAGACCAGCGGGTGCAGGCGGATCGCACGGCCTTCCACCAATACGGGCTCAAATGCCTGAATACCCAGACGGTGCAGTGTTGGTGCACGGTTTAAAAGAACTGGGTGTTCTTTAATCACATCTTCCAATACATCCCATACTTCCGGATGAACACGTTCAATTTTACGTTTGGCCGATTTGATATTATGGGCAAATCCCTTTTCAACAAGCTCTTTCATAATAAACGGTTTAAATAATTCCAGTGCCATTTCTTTTGGCAGCCCGCATTGGTACATTTTCAAGTTCGGACCAACGACGATGACAGAACGTCCGGAGTAATCGACACGTTTACCAAGCAGGTTTTGACGGAAACGACCTTGTTTCCCTTTCAGCATATGTGACAAGGATTTTAATGGTCGATTTCCGGGACCTGTAACAGGACGGCCGCGGCGGCCATTATCGATCAACGCATCAACTGATTCCTGGAGCATACGCTTTTCATTTTGAACGATGATGCTTGGTGCCCCAAGATCGAGCAGGCGCTTCAGGCGGTTGTTCCGATTGATGACACGGCGATACAAATCGTTCAGGTCGGATGTTGCGAACCGTCCGCCATCAAGCTGTACCATCGGACGAATTTCCGGCGGAATCACAGGGAGGACATCAAGAACCATCCAGGATGTATCATTACCGGAATGACGGAATGACTCCAGTACTTCCAAACGCTTGATCGCACGTGTCCGGCGTTGGCCATGTGCTGTTTTCAATTCTTCTTTCAGAGTCTCAACTTCTTTTTCAAGATCAATATCCTTTAGAAGCTTACGGATTGCCTCAGCACCCATTTGAGCTTTGAAGTTGTTGCCATATTTCTCATAGTAGGCACGATATTCTTTTTCAGAAAGAAGCTGTTTCTTTTCCAGCGGTGTATCACCGGTTTCCGTAACAATGTATGCAGCAAAGTAAATGACTTCTTCCAAAGCACGGGGTGACATATCCAATACGAGGCCCATGCGGCTTGGAATCCCTTTAAAATACCAAATATGTGATACAGGAGCAGCCAATTCAATGTGGCCCATGCGTTCGCGACGGACTTTTGCTTTTGTAACCTCCACGCCACACCGGTCACAAACGACTCCTTTATAGCGTACCCGCTTGTATTTGCCGCAATGACATTCCCAGTCCTTTGTCGGCCCGAAAATACGTTCACAGAAAAGGCCGTCCTTTTCCGGCTTTAGTGTGCGGTAGTTGATTGTCTCAGGCTTTTTGACCTCACCGTGAGACCATGAGCGAATTTTTTCTGATGAAGCTAATCCGATTTTCATATACTCAAAATTATTTACATCCAGCAAGGGTCTACCTCCCTTTTTTGTGTCCGATTTTTTATCGGATCAAGGAACGGCTCTGCTGAGACGTTACACTTGATCCGATCGTCATCACCAGCCAATGCAAAGCGCAATCTATTAACTTTCTTCAGCTTCCAGGTTTAATTTGCTTGCTGCCTGTGTATCTTCTTCCTCCAGTTCGCGCATTTCGATTTCCGACTCGTCGCTGGAAAGCATTTTGACGTCCATTCCAAGACTCTGAAGTTCCTTAATGAGTACTTTGAACGACTCTGGTACTCCAGGCTCTGTGACACTATCACCTTTTACGATTGATTCATAAGCTTTCACACGGCCTACGACATCATCCGATTTTACAGTCAGGATTTCCTGAAGTGTATAGGCAGCACCATATGCTTCAAGTGCCCAGACTTCCATCTCACCAAAACGCTGACCGCCAAATTGTGCTTTACCGCCCAATGGTTGCTGCGTCACGAGTGAATATGGTCCGGTTGAACGGGCGTGCAGCTTATCATCAACCATGTGTGCCAGTTTGATCATATACATGACGCCGACCGAAACACGGCTGTCAAATGGTTCACCTGTCCGGCCATCATAAAGAACCGATTTGGCATCCCGCGGCATGCCTGCTTCTTCCAGTGTCTCCCATACATCTTCTTCCGTTGCACCATCAAATACCGGTGTAGCCACATGCATTCCGAGCTGCCTTGCTGCCATGCCCAAATGCAGTTCAAACACCTGTCCGATATTCATACGCGACGGTACACCCAATGGGTTAAGCATCATATCAAGCGGTGTGCCATCAGGCAGGAACGGCATATCCTCTTCAGGCAAAATCTTGGAAATGACACCTTTGTTACCGTGTCTTCCCGCCATTTTATCCCCTTCTGATATCTTCCGTTTCTGAACGATGTAAACACGTACAAGCTTATTCACACCTGGCGGCAATTCATCGCCGTCTTCCCGATTGAATATCTTAACTTCCAGCACAATACCGCCGGCTCCGTGCGGCACTTTCAATGACGTATCCCGAACTTCCCGTGCCTTTTCACCAAAAATGGCATGAAGCAGCCGTTCTTCAGCCGATAATTCAGTTACCCCTTTAGGTGTCACCTTGCCAACCAGGATATCACCGTCGGAAACTTCAGCACCAATGCGGATAATGCCGTTTTCATTCAGATTTTTCAGCGCGTCTTCACCGACGTTCGGAATATCCCGTGTAATTTCTTCTGGTCCGAGCTTCGTATCACGGGCTTCTGATTCATATTCCTCAATGTGAATGGACGTATAGACATCATCTTTGACGAGACGTTCACTCATAATGACAGCGTCCTCGTAGTTATAACCTTCCCAGGTCATAAATCCAACGAGTGCATTACGGCCCAAAGCCAATTCACCATCTTCCATCGATGGACCATCAGCCAGAATTTCGCCTTTGTTTACACGATCGCCCTTGCTTACAATCGGACGTTGATTATAACACGTTCCCTGGTTTGAACGGATATATTTCTGCAGGCGATAAACATCCAGGTCACCTTTTACTTCCTTGCCATCCACTTCGGAAATACGGCGGATGCGTATTTCTTTAGCTTCAACATGCTCAACGACACCATCATTGCGGCAAATGATGGCAGCACCCGAATCCCTGCCGGAAACATACTCCATTCCCGTTCCGACAATTGGCGCTTCAGGTTCCATCAATGGTACCGCCTGACGCTGCATGTTCGCACCCATCAGCGCACGGTTGGAGTCGTCGTTTTCCAGAAACGGAATACATGCTGTTGCAGCCGAAACAACCTGTTTTGGCGACACGTCCATGTAGTCAATTTTTTCACGTGGCACAACCGTGTTATCACCACGGAAACGTGCAATGACTTCTTCATCTGCAAATGTACTATCCTCATTTAAGCGGGCGTTTGCCTGTGCGACAATAAAGTTATCTTCTTCATCAGCTGTCAGATAATCTGTTTCTGTTGTTACCTTGCCGGTCTCCGGATCGACACGGCGATATGGCGTTTCGATAAACCCGAATTCATTGACCTTCGCATAACTGGACAATGAGTTAATTAAGCCGATATTTGGTCCCTCTGGCGTTTCAATTGGACACATACGGCCATAGTGTGAGTAGTGGACGTCACGAACTTCAAAGCCGGCACGTTCACGTGTCAGGCCTCCCGGTCCAAGCGCAGAAAGGCGGCGTTTATGGGTCAATTCCCCTAATGGATTCGTCTGATCCATAAACTGTGATAACTGTGAGCTTCCGAAAAATTCCTTAATTGACGCAATAACAGGACGAATATTAATCAGCTGCTGTGGTGTAATACTTGATGTATCCTGAATTGACATCCGTTCACGCACCACGCGTTCCATGCGGGACAAACCAATCCGGAATTGATTTTGCAGCAATTCACCGACAGAACGCAGACGCCGGTTGCCCAGATGGTCAATATCATCAGTCCCTCCGACATGATGCAGTAAATTAAAGAAATAACTGATAGCTGATAGAATGTCTGCAGGGGTAATATGCTTAACATTTCGATCAACATGCGCATTCCCGATAACTTCAAGTTCACGTTCGCCATCAGGATCTGTCGGATCGATGATTTTCACGGATTGCAGACGGATAGCTTCATCCAGTACCCCTTCGTTTGGTTCAACCTGTTTTTCACCAAGCATATTCTCCTGGTTTTCCAGATAAGGTATAATCTTATTCAGCAGTTTCCGTTCTAACCGATCGCCTTTTTGTGCCAGAACTTCTCCGGTTTCGGGGTCGACAATCGGTTCTGCCAAAACCTGGTTGAACAGACGGTTTTTAATGTTTAATTTTTTATTCATTTTATACCGGCCAACACGTGCCAGGTCATATCTTTTAGGATCAAAGAAACGTGACACCAGTAAGCTTCTGGCATTTTCAACCGTTGGCGGTTCACCTGGACGCAGGCGCTCATAGATTTCCAGCAGTGCTTTTTCAGTTGTTTCAGTATTATCTTTTTCAAGTGTATTTTTCAGGTATTCATTGTCCCCAAGGAGGTCAATGATTTCTTGATCTGTGCCAAATCCAAGCGCACGTAAAAGCACCGTAACAGGTAATTTACGTGTACGGTCGATTCTTACATATGCAACATCTTTGGCATCCGTTTCAAACTCCAGCCATGCACCGCGGTTTGGAATAACGGTTGCCGTGACACCACGCTTGCCATTCTTATCAAATTTTTCACTGTAATAAACACTTGGTGAGCGTACAAGCTGGGAGACAATGACACGTTCGGCACCATTAATGATAAATGTGCCTGTGTCTGTCATCAGTGGAAAGTCACCCATAAACACTTCCTGTTCTTTCACTTCACCTGTCTCATTATTGATCAAGCGGACCTTTACACGAAGCGGAGCATTATAGGTGACATCCCGATCTTTTGATTCATCTACAGGATATTTGGGTTCACCGAGACTATAATCAATGAACTCCAGTGATAGGTTACCCGCGAAATCTTCAATCGGGGAGATATCCTGAAACATCTCCCTTAAGCCTTCCTTTAAAAACCAATCATAGGAAGCGGTTTGAATTTCGATTAGATTTGGCAGTTCCAACACTTCACTGATACGTGCATAGCTCCTGCGTTGGCGGTGCCGTCCGTACTGAACTAGTTGACCTGTCAACTGCTTCACCCCTTAAACAAGCATTTTTCAAAATGTGACCCATATTGCTGCTGTGAAAAATGACTCATATATTTAGAAAAACAAACTGATATAATGTTCATGATACCAGTTGTTTTAAATCCACGGAAAAGATACAAAATAACAATAGCACAAGTACTACTGTCTAAAATCGTTTAACGAATACCACAGCCCGGAAACTGCAGAAACATATTTTAAAGCCGGTAACGTTAAGAAGGGGACAAACGACAAAAACACAATAATACCGCCATTTATTTTGCCGATTCTATCATTGTCCCCGTTTACCAGTGATTTATACGTTCCATATTTAATGAAATCTTCTCTTGACAAAAGAAGTGCCATGTTAGCATTTAATTATACTATCATAATTGGTTAGTAAGGTCAATCATTTAGTTGCCCTCAATATATAATACCCTTTACTACGGTCAATTACTTTAACATTTCCAAATAAATCATTCAATTTTTCCATTGCCGATGGCGCACCCTGTTTCTTCTGAATGACCACCCACAGGTGACCATCCTCCAGCAAGGCATTTTTGCTTTCTGTAAACATCTGATGGACTATCCGTTTGCCTGCCCTGATTGGGGGGTTAGTTAAAATGGCCGCGAAATGCCTGCCTTGGAGCTGGTTAAAACGGTCACTTAATGCAAATTCAACATTCGTGACATCGTTGTGATGCGCATTTCTTTTCGCCAGTGCGATTGCCCGTTCATTAATGTCTGTCAGCATAACATTGCGATTCTTATAACGATCTGCAACTGCAATTCCTATCGGGCCATAACCACAGCCCAGGTCGAGGAGGCCGCCCGCAGTGGGGGGCTCTTCAAAACGTTCAATCAGCAATCGTGATCCGTAATCCACTTCATGTTTTGAGAATACGCCATGATCACTTTCGAAGGTGAATTCTTTGCCTCTCAGCTGGTAATGCCATTTCTTAGGTGAACTTTTGGATTGAGGGTTTTGTGAAAAGTAATGCTCAGACATTTGGACACCCGCTTCGTGTGTAATGTGAAGTAAAGATATAGAGAGAGCCCGTCGTAATCCCGACGAGCTCATTATCCCGCATCTAACTGGCAGTAAGCCCCTCACTTCAATCCAGCAAGTGATTCTGGTAAGAATTGTGTGGGGCAACTGCCAGTAAATGTCCGATTCGGCTCAACTAACAAACAACTGGGAGAAACCCCGCTGAATGAAGTTTCGCGTTAAAATCCAATTATTTAAGTTCTACAGTTGCGCCTGCTTCTTCAAGCTGACCTTTAATTTCTTCAGCTTCTTCTTTTGTCGCACCTTCTTTAACAGCTTTAGGAGCGTTGTCTACCAGGTCTTTTGCATCTTTAAGACCAAGACCAGTGATTTCACGAACTGCTTTAACGACTTTGATCTTAGAATCACCAGCATCCTGAAGTTCGACATCAAATTCTGTTTGCTCCTCAGCAGCTTCTTCACCGCCGCCTCCACCTGCAACAGCAACTGGCGCTGCAGCGGTTACGCCAAATTCTTCTTCAATTGCTTTAACTAAATCATTTAATTCCAAAACAGACATTTCTTTAATTGCATCAATAATTTGTTGATTGTCCATTATGATACCTCCATTTTTATCAATTAATTATTTAAACTGCCATTCCCGATTTATGCGCCCTGTTCTTCTTTTTGATCTGCAATAGCTTTTGCCGCATATGCAAAGTTACGTACAGGTGCTTGCAGTACGCTAAGCAGCATCGAAACCATGCCGTCGTAATTTGGCAAATCGGCAAGTTCTTTAATTTGTTCAAGCGTTGCTATCTCACCTTCAATAACGCCGCCTTTAATTTCCAATGCCTCGTGTTCTTTGGCAAAGTTATTCAAGATTTTAGCCGGGGCTACAACGTCATCCTTGCTGAACGCTACAGCAGTCGGGCCGACAAGCGTATCAGACAGTTCACTCAAATCAACAGCTTCCACAGCCCGGCGAGTCATCGTATTTTTGTAAACTTTAAACTCAACGTTTGCCTCGCGCAGCTGTTTACGCAGTTCATTAGCTTCTGCAACATCAAGTCCACGGTAATCCACCAGCACTGTTGACTGGCTATCGCGGAATTTATCAGCGATTTCCTGTACAAGCTGCTTTTTTTGCTCGATAATATTGCTATTGGACATCATTCCACCTCCTGTTTGTTGCCATCATACCGTATCTATTAAGAAAGCCTCCATAGAGACATGGAGGCTTGTATGACAAATGGTGGACCGCGCAGGATATTCCATTTGCAACCAAACACCTCGGCAGGAAATTAAGCGATGTCTCGCACCTGCTGTCTACGGTATAACGTATTCAACTTATAACGACATTCATTGTACGTGATCAGTCACAAAAAGTCAACCGGAAAATCTGATTAAGATTTACAGGTTATGTGACGGCATCCATCCGACTCTAATCACGGTAACCTGACACATCCACTCTTATTCCAGGTCCCATCGTGGACGTAATTGATGCGTTGCGCATATAAACACCTTTTGATGCCTGTGGCTTGGCTTTCACAAGTGTATCGGCAATCGCCTCAAAGTTTTCAACCAATTTTTCATTATCAAATGAGATTTTCCCAAGTGGAACATGGATGTTCGCAGATTTGTCAACCCGATATTCCACTTTACCGGCTTTGATTTCATTAACAGCTTTTTCAATTTCAAATGTTACAGTACCGGTTTTCGGGTTTGGCATGAGTCCTTTTGGTCCCAATACCCGGCCAAGTTTACCGACTTCGGCCATCATATCAGGTGTTGCTACAACAACATCAAAATCAAACCAGCCTTGATTGATTTTGCTAATTAGATCCTGCTCTCCGACATAATCTGCACCAGCATTTTCCGCCTCGGTTGCCTTGTCACCTTTAGCAAACACAAGGACGCGCTGTGTTTTACCAGTTCCGTGTGGCAGTACCATTGCGCCGCGGATCTGCTGGTCAGCTTTTTTCGGGTCAACGCCCAGACGGAATGCAGCTTCAACCGTTTCGTCAAAATTTGCTTTGGCCGTTTCCTTCAACAAAGCAACGGCCTCTTCAGCTTCGTACGCTTTTGAACGGTCAACAAGCTTCGAAGCTTCCTGATATCTTTTGCTTCTTTTTGCCATTTTACTTCCTCCTCAGGTTGTGGTTTTTAGCGGTAAGACCTCCCACCTGAAAAATGTCATCGATCTGGCGGTACCAGCATCAATGCATTTTTCATGAAAAAAGTTGCGCACGTATGGCAAGCCATTTAACGCAACCTGTATCTATTCATGTTCAATGAGCATTAGTCTTCAATCGAAATACCCATACTGCGTGCAGTTCCTTCAACCATGCGTACGGCAGCATCTAAATCAGCCGCGTTCAAATCAGGCATTTTTGTTTCCGCAATTTCCTGAACTTGATCACGTTTGATCGAAGCAACTTTACTACGGTTTGGTTCGCCTGATGCCGTATCAATTCCGGCTGCTTTTTTCAATAACACAGCGGCAGGCGGTGTTTTCGTAATAAATGTAAATGAACGATCTTCAAAAACAGTAATCTCAACAGGGATTATCATACCAGCCTGATCCTGTGTACGTGCGTTAAATTCCTTACAGAATCCCATGATATTCACACCGGCCTGACCCAATGCCGGACCTACTGGCGGTGCAGGGTTTGCTTTGCCGGCTTCAATCTGCAATTTAACAACTTTAATCACTTTATTAGCCACGAGACACACCTCCTTAACGTCCGTGATGTGGTAATAGGGTATTCCCCTCCCACTCAGCTTTGCAATCCCCCATCTATTCAGGGGACGCAAATAACACAAAAATTTTAGCATGTATCATAAAATTATGCAAGGTATTGACTGCGATTTTTATAGAAAGACGCTTTATATGAAAACCGCAGCGAAAACATACAAATAATGTGTTTGCCGATAGAACAACAAACGGTGACAAACTTTCACTGGAAACATATACCCGCTTGGCCTGCGTTTCTACTATAATTTTTCAATCTGTGAAAATTCGAGTTCGACAGGCGTTTCGCGGCCGAACATGTTGACATGGACTTTCACTTTCTGCTGATCGGGGTCGATTTGCTCAATCGTACCTGTGAATTCACTGAATGGTCCATCTGTAACCCGGACATTTTCTTTCAATTCAAAGTCAACTTGTGTGACAGGATCGCTTACACCCATCCGTTTCAGTACGGCATCTATTTCATCAGGCAATAACGGCGTCGGTTTTGTCCCATGGCCGCTCGATCCGACAAAACCGGTGACACCGGGCGTATTGCGCACTACATACCAGGAATCATCCGTCATAATCATTTCAGCCAGAACGTAACCAGGGAAAAATTTCTTTTTGACCACTTTTTTCTTGCCATTTTTAATTTCCGTTTCTTCATCTTCCGGAACAAGCACACGAAAGATTTTATCCTCCATACCCATTGAATCCACACGTTTTTCAAGATTTGTTTTCACCTTATTTTCATAGCCGGAATAAGTATGGATAGCGTACCAGTTTTTTTCCATGTAAACAGGACAAATTGCCTTGCCCTTCCCTCCCTTATTGACTGTTTTAGAAGTTTTTTAAACACGTACTTTCAGGCTTTATACGTCTCTGAAAATCGGGCATATTAAAAAACCCGATACCTCCCGGGTTTTTTAATCGAAATCGTATTATATTCCATTATAGCATAAATGCAGGCTTGTTATTCAAGATATGTGGTCAAAAAAATAAATTTAAAATTTGTGAAATACCAAGATCAATAATTGCAAAAAACACAGCTACAAATGTTACTGTCGTTAATACTGTTATGGTATAGCTTGTCAGTTCACGGCCTTTAGGCCAGCTGACCTTTTTCATCTCTCTTGAAACATTCTTGAAAAATTTAATGATTTTCACAGCTTGTCCCCTCCAGACTTTGCCTGAAGCATGCCCTTATTTTGTCTCGCGATGCAAGGTATGTTTACCGCATGTTTTGCAGTATTTGTGCATTTCCAGTCGTTCAGGCTGTTTGGATGCATTTTTGCGCGTTGTATAATTTCTGCTTGCACACACAGTACAAGCCAGTATCACGTTTTTCGTCACTTTACCACCCCATCAAAGGGTTTGCACTCATATAAATGTAGCATGGTTGCCATAATGTGTCAACGACCTATCGCGTTCCGGCTTCGTTCGTTTCCATGAGCAGCTCCATTTTCCGTTTGATACGCTGCAGTGCATTATCGATTGATTTAACATGCCGCTTTAATTTAATAGAAATTTCCTGATAGGTGCAGCCGTCCATATATAAACGCAAAACCTCTTTTTCCAACTCGCTTAATAATTCTGATAATTTTTCTTCCAAATCAAAAAACTTTTCCCTGTTTTCCAGCAATTCCTGTGGATCAAACGTTTTTGAACCGGCAATGACATCCAGTAAAGTGCGGTCGGATTCTTCATCATAAATTGGTTTATCCAGCGATACATACGAATTGAGAGGCGTATGTTTCTGCCTTGTGGCTGTTTTGATGGCGGTAATGATTTGCCTCGTTACACAGAGTTCGGCAAATGCTTTAAATGATGAGAGCTTGTCCCCATCATAATCACGAATCGCCTTATAAAGACCGATCATGCCCTCTTGAATGATATCCTCTTTATCTGCACCGATGATAAAGTATGTACGCGCTTTTGCCCGCACATAATTAATATATTTATGTATCAGAAAGTCCAGTGCGTTGCTATCCCCCTGATGAATCAAGCGAATAATCTCATCATCATGAAGTGACTCCAGAACCCGATTCTCTCTCTCTGCCAGCTTGACACTCACCAAAAAAGACCCCCCGGCTGCACTGCAGTCAATTTAAAAGTATTATACAGTAAGCGTTTCCTAATAGTCAACATAGAAACAGAAGTAGCGTACCAGTAAAGAACGTTAAACACAACGTGTCCCCCGAAAAATGGAGGGCACTTATATCGTTCAATGTGCCCCTGTAAAAGCTTTTTACATCCACATCGGTTGCAAATTGAATGCCTTACAAGGGCTTACTTATCACCCCGCCGCCACTTTTCAAATTTCTCCAGGACCTCCTGTTTCAAAGGGATTTTAATCTGGGGCTGAACTTTTTGATGTTTCTCTATTTGCGCTTCTATTTCTCTACCGATGTCCGTCAATTCGATATAAAGTTCCCGGGCTGATTTTCTTAAAGCACCCCGGCCAAAGATTGTCCGCTGCTCAGCATAATCAGATGTTGCCACATAAACCTGGTTAATCACGTTTTTTAATCCTTTAACAATTCGTTCAATACATTCATCTGCAGTTTCGCTTTCCTTTGTATAAATGATTTCAACTTGATATTCCTTTAGCTTGGTTTCAATCCCTTTTACATAGTAGGCATCAAATACCACTATAACCCGCATACCCGAATATGCCTGATATTCAGCAAGCATCTCAATCAGTCGGTCACGTGCTTGTCCAATACTCGTCCGTTTCAACCGTTGTAATTCATCCCAGGCACCGATGATATTATAGCCATCAACCACCAATACATTCATAACGCTTCACCAGCTGGATATCGTTTGCGGAACACCTCGTACAATAACAAACCGCAAGCAACAGACGCATTAAGGGAAGAAACATGTCCTATCATCGGCAGACTGACTGTCCAATCACATTTGTCTCTTACAAGTCGGCTCATACCCTTGCCTTCATTGCCGATCACAAGTGCAATTGACAATTGGCCGTCCAATGATCGGTAATCCTCGTCACCATCTGCTTCGGTACCGACAACCCATACGTGACGGCTTTTCAGCTCATCTATCGTATTGGCAATATTGGTGACCCGGGCGACCGGGACGTGTTCCAACGCGCCTGCAGCCGTTTTGGAAACCGTCCCCGTCAACCCGACCGAACGCCGTTTTGGGATGATCACCCCATGAGCACCTGTTGCATCTGCACTTCTTAGAATGGACCCCAAGTTATGAGGATCCTCCAGCTGATCCAAAATGATGAAAAAAGGTGCTTCATTCCGGTTTTCTGCTTTAGCAAACAAATCATCCAGCGATGCATAGCCGTAAGAGGCAACATATGCAACAACACCCTGATGATTCCCGGAAGCGATTTGTTCGAGTTTATGTTTAGGCACTTTTTGCAGAATCGTTCCGGCGTTTTTGCTCAAGTGCTGCAGTTTGCCGAATACAGTTTTGTTTAAATGTTCTGAGACCAGCACTTTATTAACCGGCCGCCCGGATTTTAACGCCTCTATAACAGGGTTCTTGCCCATGATGACTTCCTGGTCCATTATCAGTCCTTCCTTCCTTCGACGAACGCCACAGCAGCATTCAGCAGTTCGGTTAAACGCTCCGTATTCTCCAGCAAATGATGATAACCGATCAGCGCCTCATACGCTGTACTATAACGGTACGTTTGTACACTTGTGTTTTTGGGGACAGTTCCAGATTTTGCATTCCTGCCCCGTGTTACGACGCCTTGTTCTTCACTTGAAAGATAACCAGTCTTCAGCCAATGCAGAATAATCGCTGCTTGTGTCTTGGCGGAAACGAATGTGACAGCTTCTTTATGCAGACGGTTCGGTTTTACCCGACCGGTTTTTAATAGGTGCTCCCGAACATGGACTTCATAAACGGCATCCCCCATATAGGCGAGTGCAAGACTTTTCATCTGCCTGACATCAAGACTCATGGCTTGCTCTTTTCCACCGGGTGCCTTGAGGGGTGTCTTCCAAAATAATGTTTTTCGCTTTTAGGCTATCACGAATTTCATCTGCCCGGCTGAAATCACGCTTCTTCCTGGCTTCAGTCCGCTCTTTCAGCAATGCTTCAATTTCTTCATCCAGTAGGTCTTCCTCTGTTCCGATTCGGACACCTAATACGTCAAGCACCGATTCCATGCTTTCCTGAAATGCCTTGATGACATCTGTGGCTGTTTGTTTTTTTTCGAGGTACCGATTCGCTTCTTTTGTCAGTTCGAATAAAACCGAAATGGCATTTGCCGTATTAAAGTCATCATCCATCGCCGCTTCAAACGCATGGTTAAGCCGGTTGATAATTTCCAGCCACTCATCAGACTCATCAGCAAGGTCCATACTTGTTTGGCTTCGATGTTCCAGATTTGTGTAAGCATTTTTAACCCGGTCAAGACTGTTTTTCGCTCCCTGGAGCAGTTCTTCCGAGAAATTAATCGGATTCCGGTAATGAACACTCAGCATGAAAAAGCGGATGACTTGCGGATTGTGACTAGCAATAATATCTTTTGTCAGCACAAAGTTTCCAAGTGATTTGGACATTTTCTCATTATCAATATTAATATACCCATTATGCATCCAGTAATTAGCAAATGGTTTTTCATTCATCGTTTCCGATTGCGCAATTTCATTCTCATGATGCGGAAATGTCAGATCCTGTCCGCCTGCATGAATGTCAATTGTCTCCCCGAGATACTTCCTGGCCATTGCAGAGCATTCGATATGCCAGCCCGGACGTCCCTGGCCCCACGGCGATTCCCACGCAATTTCGCCATCTTTGGCTTTTTTCCACAAAGCAAAATCGAGTGGATCTTCTTTTTTCTCGCCAACTTGAATACGGGCACCGGCACGTAGTTCATCGATGGACTGATGTGATAACTTCCCATAGCCGTCAAACGAACGGGGCTTGAAATAAACATCCCCATCAACTTCATAGGCATGGCCTTTATCAATCAGCTTTGAGATAAAATGTATAATGTCTTCCATCGTTTCCGTTACACGCGGGTTATAGGTTGCCTTTTTGACCCCAAGTGCTTCCACATCAGCCAAATACGCATCGATAAACCGATTGGCAACATCCGGTACTGCCTCACCCAGTTCATTGGCTGCATTGATAATCTTGTCGTCCACATCAGTAAAATTCAATACATAATCCACGTCATACCCTTTGTATTCAAGGTAGCGTCTGACTGTATCAAACACAATGGCAGGCCGGGCATTGCCGATATGAATGTAGTTATAGACGGTCGGTCCGCAGACATACATGCGCACTTTCCCATTCTCAAGTGGTTTAAAAGGTTCTTTCTCCTGTGTCAATGTATTATAGATCGTGATTGCCATTCTGCTTCACTTCCTTTAACTGTGCTATCTCCGCTTTTAAGGCGTCAATTTCCTCCTGCAGCTGTTCACAGCGGTCTGCAACAGGATCAGGTAGTTTTTGATGATCCAGATTCTTCTTCACTTTTTTTCCGTTCTGGACGACCACACGCCCAGGCACGCCGACGACAGTCGAATAGTCAGGTACATCTTTTAAAACAATCGATCCGGCACCTACTTTTGAACTGTTGCCAATGGTGATGTTGCCGAGAACTCTCGCACCGGTTGTGATCATGGCATTATCTTTGATGGTAGGGTGTCGTTTCCCTTTTTCTTTACCGGTTCCCCCAAGGGTCACACCCTGGAAAAGGGTAACGTTATCACCGATTTCACATGTCTCGCCAATGACAACCCCCATACCGTGGTCTATAAAAAACTTTCGGCCGATTTTTGCACCGGGATGAATTTCAATGCCTGTAAAGAAACGACTGATTTGCGAAATCGCACGTGCTATAAAAAACAAGCGGCGTTTAAAGAAAAAGTGAGCAATCCGATGCGCCCAAATCGCATGCAGCCCGGAGTACGTCAGAAACACTTCGATATACGAACGCGCTGCCGGATCCTGGTCAAACACGACATCCATGTCTTCTTTCATCCGCTTAAAAATACCCATTGTTTTGACTCCCCCTCCCTTGTTCTGAATTTTTTTGGAAAACCAGCATTTACCTGTCTTTCAAGGTGTGCCGAAGTGAATTTATGTCTGACAAGAAAAAGCGCCACTGTGTAATCATTACACAGAGGCGCTTGTCACGCGGTCCCACTCTGTTTGGAGAAGATCGGCTTCCTCCCAGCTTTATGCTCTGTTAACGGTAGAGAACCGCCGTTATATACTGACTTTCCATAACGGGCTCCAAGGTGCATTTCAAAAACGGTGCTTAGAATCACTTACAGCCGATGATGATTCTCTCTGGATAAGCAGGTGCGTTTTTTACTTTTCCTTGTCAACGCTCTTTATAAAGGTTGTTTGACTGTGTTATTACTATATTACAATGATCCGCAAATGTGAATCAATTAAGCTCCAAGCTGTTTCAACAATTTATCGAGACGGCTCAGGACGGTATTCCTGCCTAATAGCTCGATGGCCATTGGCAGCTCCGGTCCATGTGTCTGCCCGGTCGTCGCAACGCGGATTGGCATGAACAGTTTTTTACCGCGGTGGCCTGTTTCTTTTTGGGTGGCTTTTATTTGCTGTTTGATGTTGTCTTTCTCAAAGTCATCCAAGTGAATCAATTTATCCGTCAAGACCTGTAAAACTTCAGGGACCTGTTCCTGCTGCAGCACATCCATGGCCTTTTCATCATAACTGATGGCATCATTGAAAAACAGCTCTGTCAACTCAACAATCTCAGACCCATACCGGAGTTGTTCCTGATACAGCGCAATGATTTTCTCGGCCCATTCCTTTGTTGCTGCATCCATATTTTCCGGCAATTTCCCTGCCTCAATCAGATACGGCATCGCCAGCTCAATTATTCTTTCAGTATCAGCAGCTTTAATGTACTCATTATTCATCCACTTCAGTTTAGGTTGATCAAAAATAGCAGCCGAAGTTGACAGACGTTCAGGATCAAACATTTCAATCAGTTCATCCTTCGTGAAAATCTCTTCTTCTCCGACCGGTGACCAGCCGAGCAATGTAATAAAATTAAATAATGCTTCAGGCAAATAACCCAGATCACGGTATTGCTCAATGAATTGCACAATATGTTCGTCCCGTTTGCTTAACTTTTTACGCTCTTCGTTCAGAATCAAGGTCATGTGCCCGAATTTAGGCGGCTCCCAGCCAAATGCTTCATAGACCATCATTTGCTTTGGAGTGTTTGAAATGTGTTCCTCACCACGCAAAACATCCGTAATTTCCATCAGATGATCATCAATCGCAACAGCGAAGTTATATGTTGGTGCACCATTTTTCTTAACAATCACCCAATCGCCAAAATCACTGGATTCAAACGTAATATTCCCCCGTACAATATCGTGAAATGTATACGACTTGTTGTCAGGAACACGCATCCGGATACTTGGCGTGCGTCCCTCCTGTTCAAATTGCTCAATTTGTTCCTTTGTCAGATTCCGATGGGCTCCGGAATACTTTGGAACTTGTCCTTTGGCACGCTGTTCTTCACGCTCTTGCTCCAATTCTTCTTCGGTCATATAGCATTTGTAGGCCAATCCTCTTTCCAGCAGATCATCAACATATTTCTGGTAGATATCGAGCCGCTCCATCTGACGGTACGGACCATAATCACCACCGATATCAGCACCTTCATCCCACTCAATGCCGAGCCATTTCAAATACTTCATCTGACTCTCTTCCCCGCCAGCGACATTTCGCTTGGCATCGGTATCTTCAATCCGGATAATAAATTGTCCGTCAAAATGTTTCGCATATAAATAATTGAATAAGGCTGTACGTGCATTCCCAATATGCAAATGACCGGTCGGACTCGGCGCATAACGTACACGGACCTGATTTGTCATGGTGGTGCTCCTTTCTTTTATATGCTAAGAATAGTGACAAATATATCATACGTATAAAAAGTGATAACATTTGACGTTATCACTTTTTGTTTCCTTCCTAAGTTATACCGTTTTTACAATGCTTTTTCAAGTAATTTTGGTTTTGCAAAAATCATTCTGCCTGCCGATGTCTGCAGGACACTTGTAATCAAGACCTCTATCTTCTTGCCGATGTAATCGTGACCTTCTTCCACCACAATCATCGTGCCATCATCCAAATAGGCAATGCCCTGATTATGTTCCTTGCCGTCTTTAATGACATGCACCATTAATTCTTCGCCCGGCAGGACGACCGGTTTAACGGCATTTGCCAGGTCATTGATATTCAGGACGGAGACACCCTGCAAGTCGCATACTTTATTCAAGTTGAAATCATTCGTTACAACAATCCCGTCAATCACTTTTGCCAATTTAATCAGTTTGCTGTCAACTTCAGAAATATCTTCAAAATCGCCTTCGTAAATTTCAACATTCACCGGCAATTCCTTTTGGATACGGTTAAGGACATCAAGCCCACGGCGCCCGCGGTTACGTTTCAGCACATCGGACGAATCCGCTATATGCTGCAGCTCCCCAAGGACAAATTGGGGAATGACGATCGTCCCTTCCAAGAAATTTGTCTGGCAAATATCAGCGATACGGCCATCAATGATGACACTGGTATCCAAAATTTTGGATTTCGGCCACTTTTCCTGAAGGGCTTCATTATCGGGAGTACGTTTCTTCTCCTTTTCTTTACGGTTAAAATTAAGCAGATTCATTAATTCATCCCGCCGTCTGAAACCTACCTGAAAACCGAAATAACCAAGTAAAATGGTGATGAAAAGCGGCAGAACCTGCGAGACTAGGTAAATATTGATATCTGTCAGCGGGATATTCACCAAATAGGCAATCACCAAACCGCCAACCAAGCCAAAACTTCCAAAAAGCAAATCACTTACCGGAATTTTGATCAGTGCTTCTTCAATCCACCTTAAGAAATTGACGATATACCCCGCAACAAAATAAGAAAAAACAAATAATATAATTGCACCTAAGGCCATGCCTAAATAAGGGGATGCAGCCCATGCCGCGTTCGTAACGTCCAGCAGCCTGACAATTTCCGGGATGTATAAAAATCCAATGGTACCTCCACTAATGATAAAAAATAAATGGACAATTTTTTTTAGCACCACTGTTCACCTCCTATCGTTTATTATTACCCATTTTTTATATAATAACCGTCATTAAACGGATTTTGATATATAGTATCACCTAAATTCTACCATAACTATAAACATGAGTCAATTTGTAAAAGAATATATTCTATCACATTTAATATGAAGTGTCAATATATTTTAACGGAACCGAATCATGGAAAAACTATCACACTAACGTGTCAGGCCTTCATCCAGCGCCTCCTGTACGGTATTGACACCCACCACTTGAATCGACTTAGGGGCGGACCAGCCTTCCAGATTTCGCTTTGGACAGATGACCCGTTTAAAGCCAAGCTTTGCCGCTTCCTGCACACGCTGTTCGATTCGGGATACCCTTCTTATTTCACCTGTCAGACCAACTTCGCCAATCACAATATCTTCCGGCCTTGTCGGCTGATTCCGGAAACTGGATGCAATACTGACGGCTACAGCCAAGTCAATTGCCGGCTCATCAAGCTTCACCCCGCCGGCTACTTTAATGTAGGCGTCCTGATTTTGAAGCATGAGCCCGACGCGTTTTTCCAGCACCGCCATCAAAAGCGGTACACGATTGGCATCAATCCCGGTCGCCATGCGTCTCGGATTACCGAAACTCGTCGGTGAAATAAGAGCCTGTATTTCCACCAGAACCGGACGTGTTCCTTCCATTGAAGCAACAACAGTAGAACCTGCTGCCCCCTGTGAGCGCTCTTCCAAAAAGATTTCAGAAGGGTTCATAACTTCTATCAAGCCTTCTTCTTTCATCTCAAAAATACCCATCTCATGCGTACTGCCGAAACGATTTTTCACACTGCGCACGATACGGTATGTATGATGACGTTCTCCTTCAAAATAAAGGACAGCATCCACCATGTGCTCCAGCATTCGCGGCCCGGCGATTGCACCTTCTTTGGTCACGTGTCCGATAATAAAGATTGGGATGCCATACGATTTGGCAACACGCATCAATTCACCGGTGCTTTCCCGTACCTGGGAAACACTGCCAGGGGCACTCGTCACTTCTTCACGGTAAACCGTCTGGATCGAATCGATCACAACAAACGCTGGTTTTATTTGTTCAATCTGATTGATGATATCCAACAGGTTTGTCTCTGACAACACATACAATAAATCTGAATTGACACCGAGACGGTCCGCTCTCAGCTTTGTCTGCCGGGTTGATTCCTCGCCGGATATATAAAGAACAGGCAGCTGTTTTTCTGCCAGCTGCGAGGATATTTGCAAGAGCAATGTTGACTTCCCGATGCCGGGATCACCGCCAATCAGTGCAAGTGATCCAGGGACAATGCCCCCGCCAAGCACCCGATTAAATTCCTTCATCGCGGTTGTGATACGGGGTTCCTTTTGCATTTCAATCGATGTAATGCTTTCCGGCTGGCCGACTGATTTCGTATCCCTGCCCATTGTATGCCTGCTGCCCATAGATGATGCCTCAATTTCCTCAACCAGTGTATTCCAATTATGACAGCCCGGACATTTTCCCATCCATTTAGCAGATTCATAGCCACATTCCTGACAAACATACTTCGTTTTCCGTTTAGCCACTACTAACCTTCCCCTTCGCTATATCTCTATTATATACGACTGACATCACATGAAAGTTACAGCTTTCTATCATTTCCATAAAAATCGTTCCATATTTATTCCACAAAACCATTATAACACTTCTTTTCCTCAACCGTTACAGCACAAAAAGCTGAAAGGATGCTTCCTTCCAGCTTTTTGGACACAAATTATCCGCTAAAATTCGTTTTCTACGGCAATATAATAAATTCACCTTTATTATTTAAACCGATTTTTACTTTTTCACCTTTTTTAAAACTTTCCTTCAGTAATTCTTCGGAGAGCAGATCCTCGATATTTTTCTGAATGGATCTGCGCAATGGGCGTGCGCCGTATTCCGGATCGAACCCTTCATTGGCAATTTTGTCAACGGCTTTATCCGTTAAGGAAAATTCAATCTCCTGCTCTTTCAGGCGATGTTGCAATTGTTTGATCATAAGCGAAACAATATGTTTCATATGTTTCCGCTCCAATGAATGGAATACAATGGTTTCATCAATCCGGTTTAAAAATTCAGGTCGGAATGCTTTTTTCAGTTCGTCAGTCACCTTGGTCTTCATTTGCTGATAATCCTGTTCTTCATCATCAAGGGTGAACCCGACGTATTTATTCCGTTTAAGTTCATTTGCGCCGACGTTCGATGTCATGATCAGAACAGTGTTGCGGAAATCAACCACACGGCCTTTTGCATCCGTCAGCCGTCCATCTTCAAGGACTTGCAGTAAAATATTGAATACTTCAGGGTGTGCTTTTTCCACTTCATCCAATAATACAACCGAATATGGCTTTGTCCGGACTTTCTCAGTCAACTGTCCGCCTTCATCATAGCCGACATATCCAGGAGGTGAACCAACCAAACGGGATGTCGCATGTTTTTCCATATACTCTGACATATCGATCCGGATCATGGCTTCTTCATCGGCAAACATTGCTTCCGCCAAAGCCCTGGCAAGTTCAGTTTTTCCAACACCGGTCGGACCAAGGAAAATGAATGATCCGATTGGGCGTTTGGGATCCTTCAGTCCGGCACGAGCCCGGCGGATAGCTTTAGCCACTGCTTCCACCGCTTCCTCCTGGCCAATCACACGATTATGCAGCGTGTCTTCCAGGTTCAGGAGCCGCTCACTTTCATCTTTTGTCATTTTAGCTACCGGCACACCTGTCCAAGTGGAAACGACTTTTGCAATGTCTTCTACCGTAACTTCAGAATCTTCCTGACCTTGCTTTTCTTTCCATTCCTTTTTCGTCTCATCCAATTCCTCACGCAAGCGCTGTTCGGAATCACGTAATGAAGCAGCTTTTTCGAATTCCTGGCTTTGAACGGCGGAATCCTTTTCTTTGCGCACATCATCAAGTTTCTGTTCAAGCTCTTTTAAGTTTGGTGGCACCGTATAGGAGCGCAGACGAACTTTTGAACCGGCCTCATCAATCAGGTCAATTGCCTTATCGGGCAGAAAACGGTCGGTGATATACCGGTCTGATAAGTTTGTTGCTGCTTCAATGGCTTCATCCGTAATGGTTACCCGATGATGGGCTTCATACCGGTCACGCAGTCCCTTTAAAATCTTTATTGTTTCTTCCATCGTTGGCTCATCAACCTGGATCGGCTGGAAACGGCGCTCAAGTGCTGCATCTTTTTCGATATATTTACGGTATTCATCAAGCGTTGTGGCACCAATACATTGCAGTTCTCCCCGGGACAATGCCGGTTTTAAAATATTGGAGGCATCAATCGCCCCTTCTGCACCACCTGCACCGATCAGTGTATGCAGTTCATCAATAAACAAGATGATGTTGGACGCCTGGCGAATTTCTTCCATCACCTTTTTAAGACGGTCCTCAAACTCACCCCGGTATTTTGTTCCGGCAACAACCGTTCCCATATCAAGAGTCATCACCCGCTTATCGCGCAAAATCTCCGGGATTTCGTTGTTTACAATTTGTTGGGCAAGACCTTCCGCAACAGCTGTTTTACCAACACCGGGTTCACCAATCAACACCGGATTATTTTTCGTCCGTCGGCTTAACACTTGGATGACCCGCTCAATTTCCTGACTGCGACCAATAACCGGGTCAACGTTACCTTCTTTCGCACTTTCAGTCAGATCCCGTGCCAATGAATCAAGCGTTGGTGTGTTGGCATTTGATGACTGAGCGCCGCGGTTATGTCGTCCTGCCTGTGACTCATTGCTTCCCAGAAGCTGCAACACTTGCTGGCGTGCTTTATTGAGACTGACACCGAGGTTATTGAGCACACGCGCTGCAACACCTTCTCCTTCACGTATCAAACCCAGCAGGATATGTTCTGTCCCGACATATGAATGACCGAGTTTGCGTGCTTCATCCTGCGATAATTCAACAACTTTTTTGGCACGTGGTGTATAATGGATTGTTTGCATCGGCTGTTTTCCGGTGCCAATCAACTTTTCCACTTCCCGTTGAATTTTGGAAACTTCCAAACCTAGTGACTCGAGTGCTTTAGCTGCTATACCATTCCCTTCACGGACAAGTCCCAGCAAGATATGTTCTGTCCCAATATTATTGTGTCCAAGTCTGACTGCTTCTTCCTGAGACAACGCCAATACTTTTTGCGCTCGTTCTGTAAACCGTCCAAACATCATATACGATTCCTCCCACCTAGTTCTCTAATTGCATCCGTTCGCGAATAAGTGACGCCCTTAATACATCCCGTTCATTAGGTGTCAATGTCTTGTTCGCATACTGCTGCAGGAAACCGGGCTGTGTAAGCACCATCAATTCATTCAATATGTTTCGCGATACATTTTCAATGATTCCCAAATCTATTCCGAGCCGGACATCAGACAGACATTTGGCCGCTTCTTTTGATTCGATGATCCGGCTGAATGTCAATACACCGTAAGAACGGTAAATCCGGTCTTCCAGTCTTGTTGGCGACTGTGCCATAATGTGTTTTCTTGCTGTGCGTTCATGTTCAATAAGCTCGCGGACAACACTTTGCAGATCTTCCACGATGTCCTCTTCTGATTTTCCGAGTGTTATTTGATTGGATATTTGAAAAACATTCCCCGTCGCTTGGCTGCCTTCCCCGTAAATACCGCGGACAACCAGACCAAGATGGTTAATGGCCGGTATCATCCGGCTGATCCGCTGGGTCCAGGACAGAGCGGGCAGATGCATCATGACAGATGCGCGCATACCAGTCCCAACATTAGTCGGACAACCGGTTAAATACCCGCGCTCTTCGTCAAATGCATAATCAATTTTCTCTTCCAGCCAATCATCCAGGTCGAACACTTTTTGTAATGCCTTATTCAGCTGAAATCCTGGATAATAAAGCTGTATGCGCAGGTGATCCTCTTCATTAACCATGATCGAAACCTGTTCATTTTTAGATATAAGGACTGCTGAAACATGATTTTTTTCTGCCAAATGCGGACTTATCAAATGTTTCTCAACTAAAACACGTCTTTCCACAGGAGTCAAATCCTGAATCGGGATAAAGGCAAAATCTTGGTAGTCCTGGAAAGATTGATGCTCATACTCCCGACGGATGAAATCGCTGATATACTGCAAATCAGATTCATTGGCCAGAATCGGGAACGTATATTGGGCGAAGTTTCGTGCCAGACGGATCCTGCTGCTTAACACGATATCACTGTCGGGTCCGTCTTCACGCATCCATGGACTGATGGCCTCCTTCATAAAGTGCTGCAATGTCATGTGTCATCACCCCGCGTTTGTTCTTCTAATTCCTTGATTTTGTCCCGGACAGTAGCGGCTTCTTCAAAAGCTTCATTTTTAATCAATCGCTGCAGCTCTTCCTTATAGGCATCAACTTGCCTTTTGATGCGCATGTTCCCGCCAATGCGTGCAGGTATTTTGCCATAATGCTTTGTATTGCCGCTATGAACACGGCTGAAAACGGGGTCAAGATTATCCGAAAACGTCTCATAGCAGGATGGACAGCCAAACTTGCCGACCCGCTTAAATTCTGAAAGAGTCATGTCACACTTTGGGCATTGCAATTCCTTCGTCTGCTGGCTGGAAGTGTTTTTTGGACTTTCAAACGTTGAATTAAACAATCCGGATAATAAGTGGTGCAATGAATACCCTTCTTCCGGATAACTCATATAACCTTTTTCTTTTGCGCAGACTTCACACACGTATACCTCTTCTTTTTCGCCATTGATAACCTGTGTGAAATGAAGTGTTGCCGGTCGCTTGTGGCATTCCTGGCATTCCACGTTAGCTCCCCCCTTGATTACTTGTTTAAATACTTCAGTGTTGTTAGCATTGATGTTAAAATACGTGAGCGTACTTCATCACGCAATGGCAGCTGAAATGCAAGCGTCTCCCTGTCTATGGCACTTAACATGATTTTTACTTCACGTTTCGTAATAAGTTCCTCTTCAAGCAGCCGCTCAAGCACATCCAACGCTGCCTGCTGCGAAACATTCGGATTAATCATGTCTATGATATCATCGATTAGTGCCGCTTTATCCTGATGTTTAACGCGTATAATCCGAATATACCCGCCGCCGCCTCGTTTACTTTCCACTATATATCCTTTTTCCACAGTAAAACGTGTTTTAATCACATAATTGATTTGTGATGGTACACATTGAAACTCTTCAGCTAATTCACTTCGCTTAATATCAATCATATCCTTGCCGGCAGACTCCAAAATCTGTTTTAAATGCTGTTCAATGATATCAGAAATATTACGCATATCCCCTCATCCTCTTCATCATTGATGTTCTTGTATTTCGATTTGAGCGTTTAGTGCTTTGACTTTGACTAACTTTGACTATACTTATATTATACGTTATACATGCAAAGATGCAAGTGAATCTTATCATTAGCTTGGACAACTTGAAAAGAAATGAAACATCCTTACGTCCATAACAGAACCGGTATAATCTGTAATAAGGAATAGCGCAAAATAACGCGGATGCGAGCCTCATAATATGATACCTAATTTGCAGTCAGGTATAAGCATTCACTTTATTATTGCCGTTCCGATATATTTTTGACAAATTCAATTTTAGATATATCCTCAAAAAGAGCTATCCAGTCTAAATTTTTGTTCGGTTCAATTTTAACGACAATATGGCGCATCTCATCGTCAATCCGCTCAATTTCCACTTGTTTAATCGCCAGCGAATAGGACTCAATGGCTGAAACGATATGATCAAGTTTTAATCCAGGAAGAGCTGTTATTTCAATGCGATGAGATTTTTCCTTCCTGAATAATTTTTCAAAGTTATTTAAAAAGATAAGACTTAATAAGATAATGAATGTTGTAAAAACAGCTGCAGCGTACATACCAGCCCCAACAACAAGACCAAGCCCGGCAACCGTCCAAATGGAGGCAGCCGTGGTCAAGCCGCGAATGGTCATACCATTAACGATAATTGTACCAGCACCCAAAAAACCGATGCCGCTTATAACGTAAGAAGGAATCCGGGCCGGATCGAAACGGATGTTATCATATAATTCAATAAATGCTTCAAAGCCATATAAGGACAGCAGCATCATCAAACATGCGCCGACACCAACCAGTATATGTGTCCTGAACCCTGCAGAATGGTTCTTTAATTCCCGTTCAAACCCAATCAGTCCGGACAAGACTAAAGCGGTTAAAATACGTATCATCATAATATTAAAATGATCGCTAATTAATCCATCTAAATAGTCAATCATTTAGTTAACCTCCCTCCCGCTATTTATTCGATTACTCTAAAAACATGTCGTTGACATAAACAAACATATCAAAAGTGATAGGGATTTGTTGACTAATTTCCGAGGATATTCCAGAAGTATATGAGGAAGACTTGGCGTGTATTAATGTTACTATAACACAAATATCCGGCTAAAATTCGATACATCGACAAGAGTGCTGACGAATATGTAGCGATGTCACATCAATTCCTATGATTTAATCGTGTATAAAGTAGGCTGATGACATAATTACTTTGCAGCTATTCGTTTTTTCTTTTATCCTAACTGTTAATAAAACGATTTAAGCCATTGTTCCATATTAATAAATGGACGGACTCCCATAATAGAAAGATAAAGAGGCTGATCCAATTTATTTTGGCTCAGCCTCTTTTGTCATGCCTGGCGGCGTCCTACTCTTGCAGGGGTAAAACCCCAACTACCATCGGCGCTGGAGAGCTTAACTGCTGTGTTCGGCATGGGAACAGGTGTGTCCTCTCCGCTATTGCTGCCAGACTTCTCTGATGCATGTTATTCTGTGGTCCTTTCAGGACCTGTTATTTTCGGGACAAGAATTATTATAGGCATTTTTTATGAAAAATGCAAGGGTAAATTTAATTTGCACCCTCAAAACTAAATAAGAGCGGTCATTCAAACACTATTAAGCTTTGGTTAAGTCCTCGATCGATTAGTATCCGTCAGCTTCACGTGTCACCACGCTTCCACCCCGGACCTATC